>JALORM010000328.1 GCA_025458985.1 Paracoccaceae bacterium
ACGAAGCCGTGATCGGCGACCTGGCCGCCCGATTCGGCATAGAACGGGGTCTGGTTGACGACGATCCAGGCGCTCTCGCCCGGCGCCACGCGGTCCACGGCCCGGCCCTCCTGCACCAGCGCGACGATCTGGCCTTCGGCGCGCTCGGTGTCGTAGCCCAGGAACTCGCTCGCCCCGTGCTTCTCGGCGATCTCGAACCAGACGGCTGCGTCCTTCGCCTCGCCCGTGCCGGCCCAGGCGGCGCGGGCCTGGGCTTTCTGTTCGGCCATCGCGGCCTCGAAACCAGCGGTGTCGACGCCCCGGCCCTTCTCGCGCAGCGCGTCCTGCGTCAGGTCCAGCGGAAAGCCGTAGGTGTCGTAAAGCCGGAACGCCGCTGCGCCCGGCAGGGCTGCACCCTCGGGAAGCTTCGCGAGCTCGTCGTCCAGCAGCCTCAGGCCGCGGTCGAGCGTCTGGCGGAAGCGCGTTTCCTCGAGCTTCAGCGTCTCGCCGATCAGCGCCTGCGCGCGGGCGAGCTCCGGATAGGCCTGGCCCATCTGCGCGACGAGCGCCGGCACCAGGCGGTGCATCAGCGGGTCCGTCGCGCCCAGCTGGTGGGCATGGGCATCGCGCGGCGCATGATCCGGCGCAGGACATAGCCGCGGCCTTCGTTCGAGGGCATGACCCCGTCGGCGATCAGGAAGCTCGTCGACCGCAGGTGGTCGGCGATCACCCGGTGATGCACCTTGCCCGGCCCGTCGGGGTCGGTGGAGGTGGCATTGGCGCTGGCCTCGATCAGGCTGCGCATCAGGTCGGTGTCGTAGTTGTCGTGCTTGCCCTGGAGGAGCGCGCCGATCCGTTCCAGCCCCATGCCGGTGTCGATCGACTGCATGTCGAGGACACGGAGCGAGCCGTCGGGCATCTGCTCGTTCTGCATGAAGACGAGGTTCCAGATCTCGATGAACCGGTCGCCGTCCTCGTCCTTCGAGCCCGGCGGGCCGCCCCAGATGTGGTCGCCGTGGTCGAAGAAGATCTCGGTGCAGGGGCCGCAGGGGCCGGTCGGGCCCATCCGCCAGAAGTTGTCGTCGGTGGGGATCCGGATGATCCGCTCGTCGGGCAGGCCCGCCACCTTCTTCCAGATGCCGGCGGCCTCGTCGTCGGTGTGGTAGACGGTGACGAGAAGCTTGTCCTTCGGGATCGCGAAGTCCTTCGTCAGAAGCTCCCAGGCGAAGGGGATGGCGTCGGACTTGAAGTAGTCGCCGAAGCTGAAATTCCCCAGCATCTCGAAGAAGGTGTGGTGGCGCGCGGTATAGCCCACGTTGTCGAGGTCGTTGTGCTTGCCGCCGGCGCGGACGCACTTCTGCGCGGTCGTCGCGCGGACGTAGTCGCGCCGCTCGACCCCGGTGAACAGGTTCTTGAACTGGACCATGCCCGAGTTCGTGAACATCAGCGTCGGGTCGTTGCGGGGAACGAGGGGCGAGCTGTCGACGACCTGGTGCCCGTTGCGGCGGAAGTAGTCGAGGAAGGTCGAGCGGATGTCGTTCAGGCTGGGCATGGAGGGTGGGGCCTTCGGTGCGCGGATGCTTGCGGGTCACCGCGATGTAGGCCCTTGCCGCTCTACTGTCCACAGGCGCGAGGCCCGCGCCGGCCCGGCGGGCGATCCTTCTCGCGAAGGATCGGGTCCCGGCGCGCGATCCTTCGCCAGAAGGATCGAAGGCCGGTTTTCCGGAACGACAACGGCGCGGCCATCGCCGCGCCGCCATCCGGAGCGTCGCCCACCCTTGCGGGCGGAAGGCTCAGGCTTCGAGCACGTCGTCGCCCGCATCTTCGGGCGAGGCGCCGAAGTCGAGCCCGTGGCTTGCGCGGATCTTGTCCTCGATCGCCAGAGCGACCTCGGGATGCTCCTTCAGAAAGGTCTTGGCGTTCTCGCGGCCCTGGCCGATGCGCTCGTCGCCGTAGGAGAACCAGGCGCCCGACTTCTCGACGACGCCCGCCTTGACGCCAAGGTCGATCAGCTCGCCGGTCTTCGAGATGCCCTCGCCGTACATGATGTCGAACTCGACCTGCTTGAAGGGCGGGGCAACCTTGTTCTTGACCACCTTCACGCGGGTGGTGTTTCCCACGACCTCGTCGCGGTCCTTGATCGAGCCGATGCGGCGGATGTCGAGGCGGACGCTGGCATAGAACTTCAGCGCGTTGCCGCCCGTCGTCGTCTCGGGGTTGCCGAACATCACGCCGATCTTCTGGCGGATCTGGTTGATGAAGATCACCATGCATTTCGACCGGCTGATCGAGGCGGTGAGCTTGCGCATTGCCTGGCTCATCAGGCGGGCCTGCGCGCCGACGGTGGCGTCGCCCATGTCGCCTTCCAGCTCGGCCTTGGGCGTCAGCGCCGCGACCGAGTCGACCACGATCAGGCTGACCGCGCCCGAACGCACCAGCGTGTCGACGATCTCGAGCGCCTGCTCCCCCGTATCGGGCTGCGAGATCAGCAGTTCGTCGAGGTTCACGCCCAGCTTGCGGGCGTAAAGCGGGTCGAGCGCGTGTTCGGCGTCGACAAAGGCGCAGACGCCGCCCTTCTTCTGTTCCTCGGCGGCGACATGCAGCGCCACCGTGGTCTTGCCCGAGCTTTCGGGGCCGTAGATCTCGACGATGCGGCCCTTGGGCAGCCCGCCGATCCCGAGCGCGATGTCGAGGCCGAGCGACCCGGTCGAGGTCGACTCGATCTCGGTCACCGGGTTGTCGGCGCCGAGCTTCATGATCGAGCCCTTGCCGAACTGGCGCTCGATCTGCGCCAGCGCGGAATCGAGCGCGCGCTGCTTGTCCGAAGTCCGCTTGTCCGTCATGTCGAGGAGGGTTCCCGTCGCCATCGTCCGCATCCTTATTCCATACCCGCGAGGGGGCGGCAATCGCCGCGGTTGTTCACGTTGCGTTCCGGAGAGGTATGCGACCAAACCGGGAACATTTCAATCAAATTGTCGCAATCGCACCATGCGTCCGTATGGTTAAGGAGTGGTTTACGGTCACGCGGCGCGACGGGGCACCCCCGACACACGCCCGCGCAGGGCAGTTGACTCGCCGCGCGCCAAGGGCGCAGGACTGCGGGCCATGACCCCGATGACCGCCGACCACGTGCTGAGCCGCCTGTCCGCCCGCCTGAGAGAGGCGCGCCAGCGGCAGGGCCTGTCGCTCGACGCGGTGGCGCGCCTGTCGGGGGTGAGCAGGTCCATGGTCAGCCAGATCGAGCGCGGCGAATCCTCTCCGACCGTCGCGACGCTGTGGAACCTGACGCGGGCGCTCCAGGTCGACTTCGCGGGGCTGCTCGACGCCCGGCACGCCACCGCGATCGAGGTCGTGACCGCGGCCCAGGCGCCCCGGATCGCGGGCCACGGAAAGGGATGCCGGATCACCATCCTGTCGCCGCCCGAGAAGGCCGGGCGGCACGAGGTCTACGACATCGCCTTCGACGCCGGAGGGGCGCTCGACAGCGATCCGCACGGGCCGGGCACGCGCGAACACGTCACCGTGCTGGAAGGCTCGGTCGAGGTCGCTTCGGGCGAGGAGGCGCGCCGGCTCGGCCCCGGCGACACCGCCCGCTACCGCGCCGACCTTGCGCACCGGATCCGGGCGGCGGACGGACCGGCCCGCGTGCTGCTGGTTGTCGAGACGGCCTGACGGCGGGCTTGCAACGGGGTTGCATCTGCCATACTGAAGGATCGTCCGCCATAACGGACAATGCCCGCAGCGCCGGAGGCGACACGCATGGCTCAAGCGTTCCTAGACCACCTCCGCGCGACGCTCGCCGAGATCGACGCCGAGGGCCTGACCAAGCGCGAGCGGCAGATCACCTCGCCGCAGGCCGCGCGGGTCGATGTGGCCGGGCAGCGCGTCATCAACCTGTGCGCCAACAACTACCTCGGCCTTGCCGATCACCCTGCCCTGATCGCGGC
>JALORM010000329.1 GCA_025458985.1 Paracoccaceae bacterium
TTCAGCGTCAGCGTGGCGACGGGGCCGTCGTCCTCGCGCAGAAGGATCGGATCGCTCACTTGTCATTCCTCCCGAATTGGGCAGAGCTTACGGCGCACAAGCCGGGGGGGGAAGGGATGACGCCGGACGAGTTGCACGCGTTTCTCGCGGCCGAGTTCCCGCAGGTGAAGGACGATTTCGTGGTCGAGGCGGTCTCGGACACCGCGATCACCGTGCGCCTGCCGGTGGGCGAGAGGCACCTCAGGCCCGGCGGCACCGTCTCGGGGCCGACCATGTTCGCGCTGGCCGACGTGGCGATCTATCTGATGATCCTCAGCCGGATCGGGCCGGTGGCGCTGGCGGTGACGACGAACTGCGCGATCGACTTCCTGCGCAAGCCCGCCGCGGGCCGCGACCTGATCGCCGAGGCGCGTCTTCTCAAGCTCGGGCGGGTGCTGGCGGTGGGCGACGTGCTGATCTATTCCGAAGGCACGGCGGACCCGGTGGCGCGGGCGTCGCTGACATACTCGATCCCGCCGGCGGCCTGAACGATGGCGGACCGCGCGAAGACCAGCCAGAAGCCGAACCAGGCGGCATAGCCGGCAAGCTTCAACAGGTCCTCGGCCACGAGGACCGGCACCGAATAGGGTAGGGCCAGGTCCACCGCCGCCGACAGTCCCAGCAGCCCGCCCGAGAGGATCAGGCCGCCGGGCGCGGCGCGCACCGCCGGATGCAGCAGCAGCGCCAGCGCGGCAAGTCCGTAGGCCGCCATGAGGATCCAGCCGGGAAAGCCGAGATGCACGCCGGCGATCCTGTCGTGGAAGACGAACTGGTCGTCATAGGCGATGATGCCCGACAGCAGGGCCGCGGCCAGCAGAAGCGCCCGGCGGCGCGGCACAAGCGTCGCGGCAAGGAAGGTCACGGCGGCAGCGCCGATCACCAGAAAGATCCCGCTGATCGAAAGGAAGCCCGCATAGACCACGAAGCCGAACTGCTGCGCGGGGTCGCGCAGCAGCACCTCGGGCGAGATGTCCGTCGCCACCGCGAGCGCCACCAGCCCCCCGCCCGCCACCAGCGCCGCCGCGGCCGCAACCGCGGCCGGCCGCGCCGAACCCTCTTCCAGCCATCGCCCCGCCATGTCCGTACCCCTGTCGCTGTCACATGACCGTTACAACGCGCCCGGGCGCCGGGTCATTCCCCGAACCCCTGCGAGCCGGCGAAATCCTGCCGACCAAAGCGGCCGCCAAGTGGGGTAATATGATACCGTAATTGCAACAGTCTGAAAAGGATGATGATTTTTCTCTGTGTCACCCTTGACCTGAGGCGGGCCTTCGGCGATACACCGCGCCATCCAACGCGGCCGGCAGGAATGCCGACCCCTTCACGTGCAACCGTCAGGACCTGACCCATGAAAACCTTCTCCGCGACCCCGGCGGACATCGAGAAGAAGTGGATCGTCATCGACGCCGAGGGCGTCGTGCTCGGCCGTCTCGCCTCGATCGTCGCCAACCGCCTGCGCGGCAAGCACAAGGCCACCTTCACGCCGCACATGGACATGGGCGACAACGTGATCGTGGTCAACGCCGACAAGGTGCAGATGACCGGCAACAAGCGTGCCGACAAGGTGTACTACTGGCACACCGGCTATCCGGGCGGGGTCAAGAACCGCACCGCCCAGCAGATCCTCGAAGGCAAGCACCCCGAGCGCGTGGTCGAGGCCGCGGTCAAGCGGATGCTGCCGAAGAACATCCTCAGCCGCAAGCTGATGACCAACCTGCGCGTCTACGCCGGGGCCGAGCATCCGCACGAGGCGCAGGCCCCCGAAGCGGTCGACGTCAAGTCGATGAACGCCAAGAACACCCGGAGCGCGTGAGCATGGCCGAAGAACTCAAATCCCTCGAGGACCTGAAGTCAGCCGTCGGCGCCGCCGCGGCGCCCGCTGCCGAGGCCGCGCCCGCCCGCCAGCCGATGCGCGACGAGCATGGCCGCGCTTATGCCACCGGCAAGCGCAAGGACGCGGTCGCCCGCGTCTGGATCAAGCCGGGCAAGGGCAAGGTCACCGTGAACGGCAAGGACGTGAACGCCTACTTCGCGCGTCCGGTGCTGCAGATGATCCTCAAGCAGCCGTTCCAGATCGCCAACGTGGAAGGCCAGTTCGACGTCATGGCCACCGTCGCGGGCGGCGGGCTTTCGGGCCAGGCCGGCGCGGTGAAGCACGGCGTGTCGAAGGCGCTGCAGCTTTTCGACCCCTCGCTGCGCCCCGTGCTGAAGGCGGCCGGCTTCCTGACCCGCGACAGCCGCGTGGTCGAGCGCAAGAAGTACGGCAAGGCCAAGGCCCGCCGCAGCTTCCAGTTCTCCAAGCGCTGATCCGACGGCATTCGCCGACACCGTTCCGGACGGCCCGCCATACCGGCGGGCCGTTTCGTTTCGGGGAAGCGGCGCCGCGGGTCGGGGCAGCCGGTTGGCAGTCGACTCCAGCAGGCGGCACCGACCCGCTGCCGTGCCTGAGCCGCGTGTCCGGCGCGCCTGCGCGGCCGTGCGCTCAGGCTGAAGCGCCGGCGCCCGGGCTGATACCCCGTCACCCGCCGTGGGCCGCCCGGCTGTCGGCCGGCGCCTCGGCGCGCTCGTGCAGGCCGTAGTCGCGCAGCACCTGCGCCACGCGCAGCCGGTAGCCCGCGAACATGCCGGCGCGGCCGGCCCCCTGCGCCTTGCGGTGCTCGTGCAGCTGACGCCAGCGGTCCAGTGCGGCCTCGTCCTCGAAGAACGAGACCGACAGAAGCTTGCCGGGGTTGGTCAGGCTCTGGAATCGCTCGACCGAGATGAAGCCCTCGGTCGCCTCGGCCAGCGGGCGCATCTTCGCGGCCATGGCGAGGTAGGCGTCCTTCTGGCCCTCGGCCGGTTCGACCTCGAAGATGACGGCGATCATGGGCGCGTCCTTTCGGCATGGGGTGTAGAGACGAGCTTCAGGAAGGTGCGGTCCTCGCGCAAGAGGAACCGCTCGCGCATCGCGAAGTCGTAGTTCTGCCGGCCCAGCGGATCGGCGGCCAGCCGGGCGCGATAGGCCTCGTACGCGGCGAGGCTTTCGACGTGGTAGATGCCGTAGGCCAACGTCGAGGAGCCTTCATGCGGGGCGAAATAGCCGACGAGGTCGGCGCCGCAGCGCGGGATCGCCTGGCCCCAGGTGCGGGCGTAGTCCCCGAACTGGGCCTTCTTCGTCGGGTCGATGTGGTAGCGGATGATGCAGGTCAGCATGGGCGGTCTCCTTTCGTGCCGTTCTGGCATGGCCGGGCGCGCGGATGCTTCGATCCCGGACGAAGGGTCAGCGCTTGCCCCGGGCGCACGACCCCGCCATGCTCCTGCGTCATGAGGGAAGGCCCCGACATCGCCCGTGTGGCCGCGCTGATCGGCGATCCGTCGCGGGCTGCGATGCTTTCGGCACTGAT
>JALORM010000330.1 GCA_025458985.1 Paracoccaceae bacterium
CGGAAGAGACGCGCGCGGTGGGTGTTGGTGAAGTCCGCCATCAGCTCGGCCAGATGCACGGCCTTGGCCCGGTTGAACACCGCCGCCGCTGCTACAAGCCCGACAAGTGCGCCCAGAAGTGCAGGAAGACCAAGCGACACGTCCGGCAGGTTCAGCCCGAACGGGCCTTGCCCGCCAAGGTGCAGGCCCGACCCGTCGCCGGAGTTCAGAACGTGGAGGATCGGCAGGGCCATCAGGATCGACGCGCCTTCGGAGAGCGTGCCGAGCGTCAGGAAGACCAGCGCCATCCAGAGCCGCCCGCGCCCCTCGGCGCGGATCGCGGCCAGAAGGCCGCGGGCGCCCGGAGCCCCCGGGGGAATGGGGGGCGCGGCGGCGCTCATCGACCCGCCCCGGCCAGATCGCCCGCGACCGCGTCCGGCAGCGTGCCGGCCAGCCGGTCGAGGCCCTGCGGCACCGCAAGCCGGCGCACCCCGCCCCGGGCGGCCAGGGCCACCGCCTGCCGGAAGAGCACGGCGCCCGCCGCCCCTTCGACCGCCTGTCGCCCGAACCGCGCGGCATAGGCAAAGCGCAGCAGGGCCGGCAAAGCCGCGTCGGGCGGCATCGCGGCCACCGCGGCCTCCGGTCCCGGCCCGCGTTCCAGAACATAGAGCCGCCGCACCGGCACAGGACCGGGCGCCATCAGGCCGGGCACCAGCACCCGCGTCTTGCCGATGGCAGCATGGACCGACGGGCGCAGGGTGGCCCCCTGCGGCGGGAATGCCTCCAGCGCGGCCGGTGCGAGCTTCAGCTGTCCGAAGCCCGGCAACAGCGACCATGCGCCCGGATCGACGGCCGCAAGATCGTCCGCCAGAAGGCGCGCGCCTGCGGCCAGCAAGGCCGCGACGGCGGTCGACTTGCCCACGCCCTTGTCGGCCATCACTGCGATGCCCTGGCCGCCCATCTCGACCGCGCCCGCGTGCAGGACCAGCAGTCCGCGGCGGCGCAGCGCCTCGGCCAGGACCGGCCCGAGCAGCGGGAAGGCCGCAAGTGCGTCGTCCGTCCCGGGGTTGGGCGCGGCCTCGATCCGGCTCCCGTCGGGGGCGACCGCGAAGGCCCCGACCTCGGCCCAGCGGAACAGCGCGGCGTCGGGTCCGAAACGGTGCCAGGCCGGCAGCGCGACTGCCTCGCACGGAAGCGCCACCTCCGGAACGCGCCGGATCGCCAGGTCGGCGGGACACGGGGTGCCAAGCGCCGCGAGCTCCGGCAGCGCAAGGTCCGAGGCGATGGCAAGACCGTAGGCGCGGCACGTCGCCAGCGGGGCGGCGGCATCGGCCCGGGCAGGGGCGCTGGCGGCCGTCATGCCTCGGCCGCCCGTGCCGGGGCGCGGGCAGCGCCGGCCGGTGCCCGCTGCCCCTCGGAAAGCCGTTCGAGCCAGCGGTCGAGCGTGACGGCCCGCCAGAGCCCGAACAGGCCGTCGGCCGGCGGCAGTCCGGGCGCATCGAGCGCCGCCGCGGCGGCGATCAAGGCGCCGGGCGCGACGAAGGGCGCAAGACGCGCCGTCGGCCCGGCCCGAAGCGCGGTAACGCGACCTTCGGGATCGGCGCGCAGCGCGGCGGCGAGGGCGGGCAGGAAGTCGGCCTTGCTGGGGCGCAGGCGCACCGAGTCGGGCAATGTGCCCGCCATCGCCGCACGGAGGCTGTCGCGCGGGCGGCCCCCGGCGATCTTCATCGCCTCGGGGCGATTGAGGCAGAGCGCAACGACCCGGGCGTCGTAGAACGGATAGCGTGGGGCGACGCCTTCGGCGGCGGCCAGCGCCGCAAGCGCCTCGAAGGCGGCGGGGACCCGCGCCGCGGTCAGAAGCGCCGCGTGCGGCCGCGTCTCGGGCGCCCGCCAGGCGGTCGTGTCCGCAGGCGTCCCCTGCCGCAGGCGCCGCAGCGCGGGGGCAAGCGGCCACGGGCCGTGCTGCGCAAGGTGAAGGAAGGGGTCGGAAAGCTCCGAACGTCCCTCGAACCGCCGCAGGTCGCGTGCAAGCCGCCAGAGCGCCCCCCAGCGTCCCTGCCGCGCAAGCTGGCCGAGGTGCCAGCCGCCATGGCCCACCACCTCGTCGCCGCCATGCCCGTCGATCACCGCCCGCGCCCCTGCCGCCGCCGCAGCACGGTAGAGCGCGCGCGCCGTGCCCGCGCCGAAGCCGTCGGCCGGCTGGCCGAAGCGGTCAAGCGTGTCGGCGCAGATCCCGTGGGCGTGAACGCCGCTGCCGTCGATGTCGCGCGCGTCGAACCGGCCCGCAGCGCGCACGGCCTCGATCCATTGGCCCTCGTCGAGGCCGCCGCCCGGAAACCGCAGCGACAGCGCCAGTTGCGGCACCTCCGCGGCCCGCGCGGCAAGAAGGGAAAGCGCGCTCGAATCGAGCCCGCCGCTCAGCAATGCAGCTGCCGGGCCGCCGCGCATCGCGGCGTGTGTGGCCCGACCCAGCGCCTCGGCCAGGGCCTCGGGCGCGAGGTCGGCGGGCGCAAGGCGCACGGGTTCCAGCTGCCACCAGCGACGGACTTCGACCCGGCCGGCCTCCGCCAGGATCAGGTGCCCCGGCGGCAGTCTCTCGATCCCGCGGAAGGCGCTCTGCCGGGCCGAAGTCTCGTAGCCCGCAAGGTAGCCCGAGACCCAGGCCTCGTCGGGCTCGGCCGCAAGCCCGGCCCCGCGCAGCGCCGCTTCGGGAGTTGCGGCGAGGACCAGTGCCTGCGGCGAGGCGTGGAACGCGACCGGCATGACCCCGAAGCGGTCCCGCGCGGCCAGAAGCCGGCGATGCCGCGGATCCCAGAGGACGAAGGCGAAGGTGCCGGCGGTCCGGCCGAGGCAGTCCGGGCCGTGGCCGAGATACGCGTCCAGCAGGGTCCGGGCATCGGTCGCCGAAGCAGCCGCGGCGCGGCAGCCGGGGTCGTCGAGGAAGACGCTGCCGACCAGCACGCATCCCGTCGCCTCGTCGCGCGCAAGCTCTGCCCCGGCCGCGGCGAAGCCGCCGGGGCAAGCTACTGGCGTCGCCGCCGTCTCGCCCAGTGCCCGGCGCACGGCGTGGCCGGAAGCGGAAGGGTCGCCCGCAAGGACCAGGCAGCCGCCCGCCCCGTCGGGCAGCGACACCTCGATCCGCGAGCCGATCCCGCGGCGTGCGAGCAGCGCCTGCCCGGCAAGGGCCTGGGTGAGGCAGGACGCCCCGGGCACGGCGCGGGCGGCGGCGGCCACGGACCAGCCCACCTCGGCCAGCGCGGCCCGTGCAGGGGGCGCGGGCGCGGCCTCGGACGCCAGGCGGGCGATCCGCGCCCGGAGCGCCGCGTGGCGGTGAAGGGTCAGGCCTGCCCGCGCGCGCAGGATCTCGGCCAGCGCCAGGCCCAGCAGGCGGACCTCGCGGCGTGTCAGCGTTCGGAGGCGTCCGGGCGCAGTCTGTCGCGCCGCCGGCGGACCGGCCCGGCCCTGGCGCTGCGGTCCGGCGGTCATGCCGGTTCGATCAGGCCGTGCCCGGCAAGCGCGTCGAGAAGCCCGTCGATGTCGGGCGCGCAGACTTCGGGGGTCACCGCGAACCGGCCCGAGACATGCGCGACAAGGTCGCTTCTGGCCACCGGCCGGTCGAGCTGGCTCCAGACCTCGGCGCCGACGGCGTTCAGACTGAAATAGACGTTCGAACGCAGGTCGAGGATCGCCACCCCCTCGCCGTAGGGGCAGCTCACGCAGTCGGGCGCGCTCTGGAAGCGGGTTGGCCTGTTCATCCGTTACGACCTCGTTCGGCGGTGTCCTTCCCGCCCGGCGGGCCAGGGCAGCGGATGCCGCCCCGGCCGTTGCCATGTGCCGCGGTCCCGGCCTGCCTTACGAGAAGGTCAGGTCCGAGACCGGCGTCCCGATCGGGAACACCGCGTCAAGCGCGTTGCCCTTGGAGGCGCCGCGCGTCAGGTCCTCGAGCTTGCCGTGGACCGTCAGCACCGGAGCGGCGTAGGTTGGCGTTGTCTGGCTCATGGGTTCACCTTCTTGCCAGGGTTTGCGGCTTTCGCCGGAACCCAGAGTGCTAGCCGCCCCGGGGGAAGGTCAACGCCACCACCGTCGGCAGAAGCGAAAGTGTGCCGATTGCCGCAAAGTTGTGCGTCTCGGCGGGGTGCTGCCGGAAATCGTCCCGGCGCGTTTCCCCTCACCGCCGGCCCCGGCATAAACGCCGGGTGCGCAAGGGGATTCCCCGGCGGGTCTGCCATGGCCCGGCAAGACGCGCATGGCACGCCCCTCCGGAAGGCCGGCCCGGGGGATGCGCGGGAAGCCGCCGAGGGTGCGGCGCGCGTCGGCGGAGGAGCGCATGGGGCTCGATCGGGCACGCATAGGATGGGTCGCGCGGCGCGATTGCGCCGCCGAGGCCGACTGGCTTGCCGGATGCGTGGCGGGCGCTCCCCGGGCGCCTGCGCGCAGGCTCGACCCCCGTGCCCTGTTCGAGGTGGCGCGGCTGAGCGGGCTCGTGCTGTGCCTGCCGTCCGATCCCGCGCAGCTGCCCGAGGGCTGTGGCGTCCTTGCCGCCGAGGTCGACCGCACCCGCCTGCGCGTGCTGGCGCTGAACCGCGCTGTCCTGCGCCTTGCGGCCGAGGCCGGGGCGCTGCTTGGCGCGGAAGGCATCGCGCATGTGCACCTCAAGGGCCCGCTGGCGCAGGCGCAGCTTTATGGCGACACCCTCCGCCGGCCGAGCGCGGATGCCGACATCCTGGTGGCCCGGGCCGATCGCCGCCGGGCGGCCGCGGCGCTGGCCGGGGCGGGCTTCGTGCCGACCGAGGCGGCGCTGGCCGGCTGGTGGACGCGCTTTCTGGGCGAGCAGCACCTGCGCCGCCCCGGTGCAGCGGTCTTCGTCGACCTCCACCATGCGCTCCAGCAGCCCGGGTTGCCGCGGCCGCGGGGCGAGGCGGGGTTTCTGGCCCGCGCAGAGCGGTTCCGGTTCGAAGGCACGGACTATCCGGTGCTGTCGGCGGCCGACCGCTGCCTTCTGGGCGCGATGGGCCTTGTCCGGGCGCTGCTGGCGCGGGCGCCCGCGGGGGGGCTCGCGACGGATCTTGCCGCGGGGCTGGCCGCGCTGACGCCGGACGGGCGTCGCGCGCTCGACCGGATCGCCGCCGACAGCGGCCTTGCGCCCACGCTGTCGCTTGGCGCCGCGGCGGCTGCGGCGGTGGTGCCGGGGCAGGCCGGCGGGGCCGGGACAGGCGCCGTGCCGCACCCGCTCGGGACGCTGGGCGGGGCCGAGCTGCGGGCGATGGTCCTGACACCCTGGCGCGAGGATCTGCCCTGGCCCCGCCGCCGCACCATGCTGCGCGCGCTCTGCGGCCCCGACCCGCTGCGGTTTGCCGCCGAGGCGGGCCGGGCGGCGCTGTCTTCGGCCTACAGGGGGCTGCTCGAGGTGCGGGCGGGATTGCGCGGGCCGGCCGCGAGGGCCGGCCGGTGACCGGCGTCGCCGTCCTCATCGCCGCGCGCAATGCCGAGGCCACCATCGCCGCGTCGGTCGTGTCCGCTTTGGCCCAGCCCGAGGCGGCCGAGGTCGTGGTTGTCGACGACGCCTCGACCGATGCGACCGGACAGGCTGCCCGCCAGGCCGCCGCGGGCGATGCGCGGCTGACGGTGCTGCGCAGCGACGCCAACATCGGCCCCGCTGCCGCGCGCAACCTGGCAATCGCGCGGTCGGCGGCGCCGCTGATCGCGGTGCTCGACGCCGACGACCTGATGCTGCCCGGGCGCCTCGCCCATCTGGTCGCGCAGCCCGGATGGGACCTGATCGCCGACAACATCGCGTTCCTCGACGCCGACGCGCCCGTGCCCGGGGCGCTGGCGTGCGACCCTCCGGGGCCCGCGGGCAGCGAACCGCTGGAGCTTGCCGACTTCGTCCGCGGCAACCTGACCCGGCGGGGCACCGCACGGGGCGAGCTTGGCTTCCTCAAGCCCGTGATGCGCCGCGACGCCATTGCCGGGCGCGGGCTCAGCTACGACACCGCCCTCTGGCTGGGCGAGGACTACGACCTCTATGTGCGCGCCATGCTGGCAGGCGCGCGCTTCCGCCTGACGCGGCGGGTGGGCTATGTGGCGCGGGTGCGCGCGGGGTCGCTCAGCGGGCGGCACCGCACTGCCGACCTCGCCGCCCTTGCCGGGGCGAGCGCCCGGCACCTCGGCCTGGCGACCGGCGGCCAGTCGGCCGCAGACGCCGCGGCGGCCATCGCAGAACACCGCCGTCAGGTCCATGCCCGCTACCTCCTGCGCGCGTTTCTCGATGCCAAGGCGGAGGGGGGGCTCGGGTCCGCACTGGCCCTTGCGCTCCGGCCGCCCGCCAACCTGCTTCCCATCGCTGCCGGGGTACTGGCGGACAAGCTCGCGGCGATCCCCGGGCGGGCCGGGGCGGCCAGCCCGATCGGGCGCTACCTGCTGCCGATCGATGCGCCGGGATCTCCGGCGTCACGAGGATAGGCGTCTGGCACCAGCCAGCCGGCCCATTGCACGAGGATAGGCGTCTGGCACCAGCCAGCCGGCCCATTGCCCGGCTGCATCCAGCGGCTCGGGCGCCAGCCGCAGCCGCTCTGACAGCGCCGAGATCGCGACGGCCATGCCGGCCGGGGGAACGTCCCAGGCACCGCCCGGTGCAGGCGGGGCGGGGCAGGGAATCGCCAGCGGCGCCGTCAGGCTTTCGGGCAGGCCGGCACCAAGGCGCACCGTGGCGTCCGCCCGTTCGCCGGAAACCGGCGCCCTTCGCGAAAGGCGCTCACCCAGGCTCCGCGCGAGCATCCGTGCC
>JALORM010000331.1 GCA_025458985.1 Paracoccaceae bacterium
AGCGCGTCGGGCTTACCGGCGCGAGATCCGCTCGCTCCGGGCGCCCCGCACCACGATGCGCGAGACCTCGGCCAGGCTGTTGCCGCTGACGAAGGTCGCGACCTCGACCAGCCGCGAGGGTTCGGTCCCCTGGCGGGCCGCATAGGGCGGGGGGGCGATGCGGAAGTCGTAGACCAGCACGCTCCGGTCCACGACCCGGGTCACCGTCCCGTCGCTTCCCCGCGTCTCGATCACCTGGTCGACGCGCACGAGCTCGGCGTCCCAGAACCCCTGGGTCGGCGGCAGGCCGGTCGCGCGCACGATCGCGCCGCCCGGCACCTGCTCGACCGTCATCGCCGTGACCTGGTCGACCAGCGCCCGCGGATCGGCGGGCCGCACGAAGCTCTGCGCCTCCTCGACGCGCGATGCCTCGCTGCGGCCGAACCAGTTCAACGGGTTGAACCGAGACTCGCGGATGGCGCCGCAGGCGCTCAGCGTCAGGGTCAGGGCCAGGACGGCCATCAGGGTCGCGCGCATCGATGTCCCTTCTCCGTTGCCGATGGGTTAGCCGAAACCGGGCGCCTTGAAAAGCCCGGCGCCTCTGGACCTTGGCCGCGCGGGCGCCTACCTGATGGGCCATGGACCAGACCGCCGCCGCCCCGCCGAGCCCCGCCTTCGAGGAGATCGCCGAGACCTTCGCCTTCCTCGACGACTGGGAGGACCGCTATCGCCATGTGATCGAGCTGGGGCGCGCCATGCCGCCCCTGGAGGACGCGTTCCGCGTCCCGGCGACGAAGGTCGAGGGCTGCGCGAGCCAGGTCTGGATCCTGCCCGAGGTCGAGGGTACCGGCCCCGGCGCGGTCGTCCGCTTCCGGGGCGAAAGCGATGCGATGATCGTGCGCGGGCTGATCGCGATCCTGCACGCGCTCTATTCGGGGCGCCCGGCGGCCGACATCCTCAAGGTCGATGCGCGGGTCGAGCTGGATCGCCTCGGCCTCAGCGACCACCTGTCGTCACAGCGGTCGAACGGGCT
Source organism: Paracoccaceae bacterium (assembly GCA_025458985.1). Classification (GTDB taxonomy): domain Bacteria; phylum Pseudomonadota; class Alphaproteobacteria; order Rhodobacterales; family Rhodobacteraceae; genus JALORM01. The sequence continues at coordinate 1,013 of JALORM010000331.1, forward strand.
GAAGGCCATGGTGGCCCGCATCCGCCAGATTGCCGCGGCCGAAGCGGCAGGCTGAACCGCGCCGGCCGCTCGACGGGCGCAGCCGCAGGACACTGGCATGCGCCGACCTTGCCTCTTCATTCTGTCGCAAATCCTCGCGGGGGAGCGCGAGGGGTGGCAAACCCCCTCGTTCCGTCGTCAGCCCTCGCGCGCGGCGGCTCCGGCAAGGGCAGCCGCCAGATCGCCGTATCCGGTCAGGCGCCGCTCGAAGGTCAGGCCCAGGCGCCGCGCGCAGTCCTGCGCCTTCGCGGTCAGCGCCGGGTCGTCGGTCTGGGCCTGATAGACCAGGCGGTCGTAGTTGCCGAAGTAGGTGTCGCGGAGTTCGGGGTGACGGTCGAGCCCAAGCGGCTCCCAGACGAAGGCATCGAATTGCCGCACGAGGAAGTCGGTCAGGTAGAAGGCGGTGAACTCCTCCTCGGCCCGCGCGGCGAAGGCGGCGTTGCCCTCGAAGAAGGCGTAGCAGTGCGGCCCTTCGACCATGCCGACCCCCAGCCGCTCGCACAGCGCGGCAAGCGCGCCGCCCGTGCCGCAGTCGGCATAGACGACGAAGACCCGGTCGTATCCGTCGCGGCGGGACTCGACCGCTCGGGCGACGCTCTCGGGAATCCGCTCGGGGTGGTTGTGCAGGATCGCGGGCAGGCACTGCAGGTCCAGATGGTCCCAGCCGTTTGCCGCCTTCAACGCCAGGATTTCGTGCGCCAGCGCCCCGCAGGCCACCAGCAGGACCCGCCCGCGGCCCTGGGGCGCGAGCCCCTCGCGCGTCAGATCCGCGTCATCGATCACCGCCGCCTCCAGGCGAGGCGCGCGACGCCTGCCGCGGCCAGAAGCGCGATCCCGGTCCAGGACGCGGCACCGGCGCCGAGGCCCGGGCCGAAGGTCGCCGCCGCAAGGACGGTGACGCCCGCTGCGGCAAGGACAACGGCGATCAGCGTGGCGAGGCGGGCAGGCGGCATCGGGCGATCCTCCGTCCCTCATCTGGGTCCGGCAGTGCGGCTTGTGAAGCCCCCGCCGGGACCACGATGCCGGCCGTCGCGCCGGGGCCAGTCCGTTCCCCCCCGCCGGCGCCCCGACGGGTCAGCCTGCCGGGGCGCGGTTGTGCTTGCGGGCGACGAAGGTCTTTGCCGTCTCGACCGCCACGGCGGCGTCGCGGCAGTAGGCGTCGGCGCCGATCGCGCGGCCGAATTCCTCGTTGAGCGGCGCGCCGCCGACCAGCACGATATAGTCGTCGCGGATGCCCTTTTCCTTCATCGTGTCGATGACGACCTTCATGTAGGGCATCGTCGTCGTCAGCAGCGCCGACATGCCGAGGATGTCGGCCTGCTCGCGCTCCAACGCCTCGATGTACTTCTCGACCGCATTGTTGATCCCGAGGTCGACGACCTCGAAGCCCGCGCCCTCCATCATCATGCTGACGAGGTTCTTGCCGATGTCGTGGATGTCGCCCTTCACGGTCCCGATCACCATCTTGCCGACCCGGGGCGCTCCGGTCTCGGCCAGAAGCGGCTTCAGGATCGCCATCCCGCCCTTCATGGCATTCGCGGCCAGCAGGACCTCGGGCACGAAGAGGATGCCGTCGCGGAAGTCCTGGCCGACGATGGTCATGCCGCCGACCAGCGCCTCGGTCAGGATGCGATAGGGTTCCCATCCGCGATCGAGCAGGATGTGCACCGCCTCCTCGATCTCGTCCTTCAGTCCGTCGTAGAGGTCGTCGTGCATCTGCAGGACAAGTTCCTCGTCGTCGAGGTCGGCAAGGATGATGTCGTCGTCGGCCATCTCGGTCTCCCAGACTGCGCGGGCGGGCGCAGGGCGCATGTATCCCCGGCTTTCATGCGCCTCAAGCCCCCGTGGGACGCGACGTTTTGCGACCTGCCGCGCGCGCCTACCGACATGGGGGCGGGCCGCGCCTCCGGAAAGGCTCTGGCCGGGCGCGGAAGGCCGCTGCATCGCGCGGTTTGCCGCGACACACCGGGTGACCAGCGACAGGCGGAGCGAACGGACGGTTGAAGAATGTTCATGAAATGTTCTAGTCTTGACCCATGCTGCAGCCCGAATCGACCGCCATCGACCCCGACCGCCGCAAGGGACGCGCGGCGGCCACGAACGCGGCATCCCGGTTCGACCCCTACGTGCGCGAGGGCGTCGACGACGGCTGGTCGCGCGAGGAGCTGCCGCCCGTCCGCACCGAGGTCGCGGACGAACGGCCGCGCCGGGTCATCACCCGCAACGACTCGCCCGACGTCGGCTTCGACCGGTCGGTGAACCCCTACCGCGGCTGCGAGCATGGCTGCATCTACTGCTTTGCCAGGCCGAGCCACGCCTTCCTGGGCCTTTCCCCCGGCCTCGATTTCGAGACGCGCCTTGTCGCCATGCGCGGCCTCCTGGAGGTGCTGGCCCGCTTCCGCCATCCGGTCGGAATCGTCACCAAGGGCACGCTGATCGAGCGTGACATCGACATCCTGTCCGACATGGCGGCGCAGGGCCTCGCGACGGTCGGGATCAGCGTCACGACGCTCAACCCCGCGCTGGCGCGCGCGATGGAGCCGCGCGTGCCCGCCCCGGCGCGGCGGCTCGCCGCCATCGAAAGGCTGGCCTCGGCGGGCATTCCCGTCCGGG
>JALORM010000016.1 GCA_025458985.1 Paracoccaceae bacterium
CGGTGGCGAGCAGCGCGAGAAGGGAGGTGCCCGAGGCGCCGGCGCCGAGGCCGATCATCGCGTAGGCCAGGGCGGACAGGACCATCGCGGGCCAGAAGGTCTCGGGGATGATCGTCACCGCGACCGCGGCAAGGCCCGCGCCGGCGGCCAGAACCGCCATGCCGCCGACGATCCAGCGGGTCCGGTGGCCACCGGTGTCGCTGAGAAAGCCCCAGTTGGGCCGGGTGATCTGGATGCCGTAGTGCAGCGCGACGAGCGCCCCCGGCAGCATCGCGGGCAGCGCGTGTTCCACCACCATCAGCCGGTTCAGCGTCGAGGTCGTCAGCACGACGATCGCGCCGAGGCACATCTGCACGAGGCCGAGGCGGACGATCTGCAGCCAGGTCAGCGTCATCACATCCCCCTGAGCGCGAAGGCGGTGACCATCATGCCGGTCACGTAGAGGCTGACGCCGGTGGCGTTGTACCAGGGCGCCCGGCCCTTCGGGTCGCGCATGAGCACCGTCATCGCCGCCGCCTGCGCCATCAGGAGGATCGTGATCGCCATGCCGAACCAGACCCGGTCCCAGGCGAACATCAGGAACACCAGCGCGATCTGCGGCGCGGCCATCACCCAGCAGGCAAGGCGCGCGGCCTTCGCCGGGCCGAGCGTCACGGGCAGCGAGCGGACGCCTGTCTGCCGGTCGCCCTCGAGCGCCTTGAAGTCGTTGAGAGTCATGATCCCGTGCGCGCCGAGCCCGTAGAGGACCGCGGCGATCAGCACCGGCCAGGATGGCGCGCCCGCGGCCAGCACGGCGGCGCCGGTGATCCACGGCAGCGTCTCGTAGGAGAGGCCGACGAGGCCGGGCCCGAGCCAGCCCGACCGCTTGAGCCGCACGGGTTCGGCCGAATAGGCCCAGGCGGCGATCACGGCGAGCACCGTCGCCCCGAAGCCCCAGGGGCCGAGAAGCCAGCCGAGGGCAATGGCCAGCACGCTCATCGCGAGCGCGACGTAGAGACCCCAGCGGCCCGGTACCCGGCCCGAGGGAATCGGGCGGTGGGGTTCGTTGATCGCATCGACGTGGCGGTCGCACCAGTCGTTGGCCGCCTGGCTCATGCCGCAGACGACCGGCCCGGCGAGGAGGACGCCCAGCAGCACCAGCCCCCACTGGCCGGATGGCGAGGCCCCCGAGGAGACCGCACCGCAGAGGTAGGCCCACATCGGCGGAAACCAGGTGATCGGCTTCAGCAGTTCCAGAAGCGCCTGCGGATCGGGCAGGCGGCGCGGTGACTGTAAGGTTACGCTGACACTCATGGTGTCAACTTTATACCACAGTTGTGCCGCAAGGCACCTGGAAATTCACCCGGCAGGACATCCGGTCGCGGCCAGCTTGGGGGAACCGCGAACCTTCGGTCCGGCATGGGGCATGCCCCGGGTCCCGTCCGGCCGCGTGCTGACGATGTGCGAAAAAAAATGGAGGGCCCCGACCCCCCGGGACCCTCCACCACCCCACGTGTCCCCCAATGGGCGCACCACACGTGATCTATGAAGGTCCCGGTCGTCCTGACCGTTGAAGTGACCCTAGTCGGAAAGCCCGGTCAGGGCAAATGCAAAGCCCGGACAATCCAAGGCAAATCCGACGGATCCGGGCAGCACGGGAGGCCCGTGGCGCCCGTCCGCCGGCGGGGCCGCGCCGTCAGGCGTAGACCTTCTCTTTCTTGAAGTGCTTGACCAGCATGTAATAGACCACCGGGCGGTACTTGTTCCGCTCGGACTTGCCGTAGGTCTCGACCACCGAGTTGATGGCGGCCATCAGCTCCGGCCCGTCCTTCAGGCCGAGCTTCTTGACAAGGAAGTTCTTCTTGACGGTCTCGAGCTCGGCCGGCTGCGAGGCAGCGATGGTCTCGGAATCGGCGCTGTAGATCGACGGACCGCAGCCGATGGTGACCTTGGTCAGCAGGTCCATGTCCGGCGTCATTTTGCACTTGTTCTTCAGGTCGTCGGCATACTTCGCGATCAGCGCGTCGCGTTTGCTCATCTCTCGTTCCTCTCGTTGGCGCGTGAACCAGTCACTCCGGCACTCCCTCGACCGGCGGCGCGAAGATAGGCGCGGTATGTCGCCCGACAAAGGAGAATCGGGAGGCAGACGGCGGAATGCCGCGTGCGGACGTTGCCCGCACGCCACCGGGGCGCAACCCTTGGCTGAGTGCACCCGAGGCCATGCAATGGCCGCGCGCGTCGTGGAGGGCGCGGTCCCGGCGCCGCCGGATCGCGGGTGTCGCGGTTGCGGGGGATCGACTGCGGACCGAATCGAACCTCTGCCCCGCGCGGCTGCGGCCGCGCGCCCCGATCCTGACGAGCTCGCGCACGGCCTGCCGGGGCGGGCAGACCGCTAGCCCATCTCGCCCGTCGCCCTGAGGACCTTGCCCATGCCCTTGGCGGCTGCGGCATCCATGTACTGGCCGACCGGGTACTTCTTGTGGAACTCCTGCGCCACCGCCGGAATGTTCACACAGGCCGCCCCGAGCGAGCGGAACCGCTGCTGCATCCGCGCGACGGCGGGGCCCTTGCCCTTCATCACCACGAACGGGGTCTGCCCCGGCACGTAGAGCATTGCGACAAGGTGGTTCGACCCGAAGACCACGTGCGTGACGTCCTTCGGTCCCGGCATCACCGCGTCTTCCTCGGCGATCGAGCGGCGCTGGCCCTTGATCAGCGGGTCGCCTTCGGCCCCCTTGTATTCGCGCTTGACCTCGTCCTTGGTCATCTTGTTCTGGCTGCGGAACAGGGCGTCCTGGATCTTGAAGTCGAGCGCCGCCAGGATGATCAGGACGATCAGGATGATCATCACCATCTGCCGGGTGAGGTCGGGGAAGATCTCGGCCAGGCAGGTCAGGCCGCAGGCCGACGCGTAGATCACGTCGACCATGTTCGATTCGACCATGACGTAGAGCAGGATCGACACGATCGGGAAGAAGACCATCAGGCGTCCGAACATGTAGAGCGTGTTCTTCGAGAAGATGCCCTTCAGCCCGTTGATGGGGTTGAGCTTTTCGAACTTCGGCTCCATCGCAGCGGGAGCGAAGTTGAAGCGGTTCAGCAGGAGGTTCAGGAACAGGACAAGAAAGCCCGTCGCCCCGGCGATCGCCAGAAGCAGGATCGCGATGTCCGTCACGGCCTCGATCAGCTGGCCGCGCACGCCCGCGACGCCATCGGTGATGCCGAGGAGCGCGATGTCGACGACGCGCGAGGTTCCGGCGGCGAAATTCGGCCAGAGCGACATGATCAGCATGACGCCCGTGGTCAGCACCGCCGCCTCGAGCACGTTCTTGCGCTGCGGGACCTGACCCTTCTTTCTGGCGTCTTCCAGCTTCTTGTCTGTCGGTTCTTCGGTCTTGTCGTCGCTCATGTGCGGAACAGGGCCTCCATGATGCTGAGGGTGTCCTGGAAGGTTTCCATGAGCTTGGGGAACGCAAGGTCGACGTAGAGAAAGAGCATGATCAGCAGGATCGCCGACTTGACCGGCATGCCAAAGACAAGCGCGTTCAGCGTCGGCGCCGCCCGCGCGACGAAGGCGATGGCGATGTCGGCCATGAACATGAAGCCCGCGATCGGCAGCGCGAAGACGATGGCCGTGAAGAACAGCACGCCCGCGAAGCGCATCAGCACGAAGGCGGCGTCGTCCTTGAACGGCGGCAGCGGCTCGGTCACGGGCCAGAGGTTCACGCTGTCGAAGAGGACCATCTGGGCCAGGAGGAAGCCGCCGCTGGCGAAGAAGAACCCGCTGAACAGCTGGGAAAGGAAGATCGCCGTCGGAGTGGACTGGTCGTTGAACACCACGTCGAAGTCCTGGGCGTTCGTGCTGCCGCGCTGGGTGTCGAGGAAGATCCCCGCGAATTCCAGCCCGCGCACCGGCAGCCACATCATCACCCCGAGCACCAGCCCGATCACGATTTCCTTGAAGACGAGCGCGACGAAGGTGTCGGCGAGGGAGGGATCGGCCTCGAGCGCGGTGAAGACCTGCGGAACGAGCAGCATCGACAGGGCGAGCATCAAGCCCACCCGCACCGTGCGCGACAGGGCGCGCCTGCTGAAGAACGGCGAGGCCGACAGGAACGCCAGCACCCGTGCCCCCACCAGAACCACCGCCATCACCGCGTGGTTGAAGGCCGAGGGAGAAAGGCCTGCCTCCGACGCAAGCGCAGGCAGGTCGGGTGTCACGGCTGGGCGATCCGGGTCAGGATCTGTTCCTGGAACAGGATCAGCTCGTTGGTCATCCAGCCGCCGGTCATGAAGAATACCGCGACCACCGCCGCAAGCTTTGCCGCGAAGGCCAGCGTCTGCTCCTGCAGCTGGATCAGCGTCTGGATCAGCGCAATGACGAGGCCGACGGCCGTCGCGATCCCGATCGTCGGCATCGACAGGTAGAACACCATCATCACGGTGGACTTGCCGATGTAGAGCACTTCGTCCGCGTTCATGGCCCGACCTCACGCATAGCTCAGCACAAGCGCCTGGAGCAGGCGCGCCCATCCGTCGACCGCGACGAACAGGAGGATCTTCAGCGGCAGCGACACCAGCATCGGCGGCACCATCATCGCGCCCATCGCCAGAAGGATGTTCGACACGACCATGTCGATGATCACGAAGGGCAGGAACAGCAGGAAGGCGATCTGGAAGGCCTTGGTGATCTCGCTCGTCACATGGGCGGGCAGCAGCAGGAACAGGTTCTGGTCGTGGATGTGGTGGTGCATCGTCTCGGGCCAGAGTTCGTGCGCCGCGCTCATGAAGAAGGCCAGTTCCCGTTCGGTGGTGAACTTGGTGAGGTACCCGACGAAGTTGCTCGAGACGATGTCGTAGATCCGTACCGTGCTGTCCCAGTCCTTCAGAACGAGGTTCTCCTCCCGCAACTGGACGATGATGCTTTCGCCGATCGGAGCCATGATGAAGGCGGTCAGCGTGAGCGCGAGCGAGTTCAGCACGAGGCCCGACGGGGCCTGCTGCACGCCCATCGCGTTGCGCAGGAGCATCAGGACGATCGAGATCTTGGTGAAGGCTGTCCCCATCACCGCCAGAAACGGCAGCAGGGTCAGCGACATCACCGCAAGGATCGTCGGGATGAAGGCGGGAAGGTCTTCCATCAGGGGCCGGCGTCCGGACGCCCGAAGCGCCAGCGTTCGATCCGCACGCCGATGCGGTCGCCGATCTGGACCAGCCGGCCGGTCCCGGCGGGCTGTTCGTTGGCGAGGATCCGAATCGGCTGCCCGAGGTCGATCCCGAGGTCGAGGAACTGCCCCTCGCCAAGCCCGGACAGTTTGCCCAGCGGGACGAGCTGGCGGTGGAACTGGATGTCCAGCGCCACGGGGAGATCGTCCATTGGCACGGGCGGCTCTGCGGCCGGCGTTGCAGCGGCCGCGCGCGCACGCCCGCGGCCGCGGCCGCGCGCGGGCGCAGGTGCTGGATCCGGCGTCTCCGCGGGGGCGGCTCCGGCGGCGTCATCCGCATCGCCGCCCTGCTCCGTCACGTCGGAGTCGTCCAGCTGATGGAAGTCCTCCTCGGGGGGGAGGGGGTCGGTCATGTCGGTCATGGTCTCGTCCCTTTCCTCTTGATGGCGGGCTTCGAAGTGTCCGTCCTCGCACAGCTCGCCCGCCCAGCGGATCCCGCCGGGAAGCCGGAGCTCGGCCGCAAGCCGTACCCCGTCCGCCTCGGCACGTTGCCCGGGGAGCATCACGACATCGCCTGTGCCAAGCCCCCGGCACCGTGCCCCGTCGAGGGTCACGCGCCCGATCCGGCAGGTGACGGGGAACTGCACGCGCGCATCGGGGCCGGCGGGTTGTGTCAGCGCGCGGCAGCGCAGCTCCACCAGACCCGGGTCGCCGGTCGCACCATCGAGGCGGATCCCGAAGACGGCTCCCGCAAGCTCGACGGTTCCGCCGAGGGCGGCAGGGGGTATCGCGCGGGCCTGGTCGCCGTCGTGGTCGGGCGTCCGCAGCCGGACCCGCGTGCCCTCGGCCGCAAGCGGCGTTGCGGCCAGGAGGGCCTCGGTCGCGCAGGCGATCCGCCACCCCGGCAGCAGCGCAGCCGGCGATTCCAGTCTCCAGCCGGGAAGGACCAGATCGCTGAGCGCATCGACCAGCGCGGCATCGAGGGTGAGGGAAAAGCTGCCCAGCGGCGATTCGCACTGGATCGGGATGGCCGCCGGCCCGAGCGCACGGGGCAGGTGCCACGCGACGGAGATCGCGTACTCGCCGATCGCGACGGGCAGCGGCGGCACCGACAGCAGCGCGTCATGGACGCGCGCGACGGCGGGATCGATCTGCGGGAGGGCGGACAGGTCCAGCATCAGAAGAGCCCGCGGCGGCGTGGCATCATGTCGACGAAGTCGTCGCCCTCGGCATCCTCGCGGGCGATCGCCTCGGCGCGGCGTTCCTCGTCGAGGATCTTCTTCAGTTCGCCGATGCGGTTCACCTTGGATTGTGCCTGGACGCGCGCCTGGCGCGCCTTGAGCAGCGACCTTTCCGCCTCGGCCATCCGTTCGTTTGCCAGACGGAGGTCTTCGGCCAGCTCCTTGGCCTTCTTCTCGGCCTCTTCGAGCTTTGCCTTGAACTTGGCGAAGTCGGCGTTTGTCAGCTCGGTTCCCACCAGTTCGCGCAGGAGGTCGACCTCCAGCGTCAGGATCTCGCGCGCGTAGTCTTCCATGCGCGTCCGGGCCTCGTGGACCTCGCGCGTGGCATCGGCATAGGCGGCCGTTTCGGCCTTCTCGTCCTTGCGAAGGTCGTCAAGCCGCGTGTTGCGGATGTCGAGGATGGGGGAAAGGTCAACCACGGCCGACCGTCCGGAACAGGGCGCTGCGGGTAGTTTCGAAATCGCTGTACTCGGACGTGGCCTGCCTGAGGAAGCCGTCGATCGCGGACTTCCGCGCGATGGCATCATCGCCAAGCGGGTCGGTTCCGGAGGCGTACTCGCCGATGCGCACCAGAAGCTCGATCTCGTTGTACTTGGACATCAGCGCCCGCATCCGCAGCGTCGCGGCCAGATGGTCGGCGTCAATGATCGCGGTCAGGATGCGGCTTGCGCTCTGCAGCACGTCGATGGCCGGGTAGTGGCCCGCCGCCCCCAACTTGCGCGAGAGGACAATGTGCCCGTCCAGAAGCGAGCGCACCTCGTCGGCGACGGGTTCGTTCATGTCGTCGCCTTCGACCAGCACGGTGTAGAGCGCGGTGATGCTGCCCTTCTCGGACATGCCCCCGCGTTCCAGGAGCGTGGGCAGCTTCTCGAAGACCGAGGGCGGGAAGCCGCGGCGGGTCGGGGGTTCGCCCGCGGACAGGCCGATCTGGCGCTGGGCCCGCGCAAAGCGCGTCAGGCTGTCCATCAGCAGGAGGACCTTCTCGCCCCGGTCGCGGAAGTATTCGGCGATGGCGGTCGCGGTGTAGGCGGCCTTGACCTGCTCGATGGCCGGCCGGTCCGAGGTGGCGATCACGAGGACCGAGCGGGCAAGCCCCTCTTCGCCGAGGTTGTGTTCGACGAACTCGCGCACCTCGCGGCCGCGTTCGCCGATCAGCGCGATCACGCAGCGGTCGTAGCTGGCGAAGCGGACAAGCATGGACATCAGGGTGGACTTGCCGCCGCCGGCGGCCGCGAAGATACCGACCCGCTGGCCCTCGCCGATCGTCAGCATCCCGTCGATGGCGCGCACGCCCAGCGGGAACGGCTTGTCGATGACCGGGCGCGTCATCGGGTCGGGCGGCGTCGTCATGCCGGGATAGCGCTCGTCCGTGACGATCGGTCCGCGTCCGTCGATGGGATCGCCCACCGCACTGATCACCCGGCCCACCAGGGCGTCGCCGACCGGAACCTCGAACTCCTGCGAGATCGAGTAGATCCGCGACTGGTAGGACATGCCGTCGAGGATCCCGTAGGGCGTGAGCATCGCGTCCTGCCCGCTGAACCCGACGACCTCGGCCATGAGGTCCGGCCGCCCGTTGCGCGTGATGCCGCAGATCTCGCCGATGCTGAAGTTTCCGCTGGCGCGGATCAGCGGCCCCGATGCCTGCGAAACCCGTCCGCTGCGCTGGAACAGGAGCGTGCGTTCGAGCGTCTCGTCGAGGGTCTTCATGGCGCGCCCCGCGCGCCGGTATCCTGCGCGGCCTTGAGGTGGGTCGCGACCGCGTCGATCAGCCGGTCTGTCATGACCTCGATGCCGACATCGAAGACGTCGGTCTGCGTGAAGATCAGGCAGGCGTCGCGGTCGAGCGTGCCGTCGGGAAGGGCTTCTGCGGCGAAGCCTCCGGCCATGTCGCGCGCGACTCCGGCGAGGGCGGCCTCGAGGTCCGCCACGCGGTCGGGATGGACCGCGATCGAGATCGGCTGACCGGCGGGCACGACCCGCAGGACCGGCGCGATCGACGATTGCAGAAGCTCGTCGGCCGGGATGGTCGCGAGGACCTGACGCAGGCAGGTCTTGAGAAGGTCGAGCAGCCGGTCGTTGAGGTCGGCCACGACCGCGCGCGACTCGCGTACCGCTTCGGTGAACTGGCGCAGCCCCTCGGCATAGGCTTCGGCATGTGCTTCGGCGCGCGCGGTCTCGATCTCGTGCCCGATTGTGGCGCGCTTGGCCTCGGCCCAGGCTTCCGCCTCGCGCAGCACGGACTGGGCCTGCTCGCACTCGGCCAGCAGGGCGGCAGGAATGACGTCCCAGCCGGAGAACCTGTCGGGCTCAAGGAGCCGGATCCGTCGCATCTTCGGCTCCGTGCTGTTCGAGGTAGGTCATCGCGGCGCGGGCAAGCGACAGGAACGCCTGCCGCGAGTCCGTATCCGGCAGGGCGAGCGGCATCGGGAAGTGCTCGGTCGGGCGACGGCTTGCCACACGGATCAGCAGGCCCTCCGGCAGCAGGCCGTAGAGCAGCCGTTCGGCCACCTGCGCGCAGAGTTCGAGCGACTCGGTCGTCGCCGTGCGCAGCGGCGGCAGCGCCGCGCAGGTGGGCAGGTTCAGGCGCCGCATGAAGGCGAGGATCCGGCCCCCCGGGCAAGCCGCGCTGTAGACCGCAAGGGTCGGTCCGTGCACGGTGATGCGCACCGCCGCCGCCTGCGAAAGGACGGCAAGAACCTGCGCCAGCCTGCGGATCGCCTCGGGGTCGGCCTGACACAGGTGGAGCTGCACATCGGCGGCATCGGCATCGAAATCGGGAAGCCGGCCAAGTCGGCTGGCGAGGATGTCGTCGATGGCCTCGCGCACGCTGCCGTTCGCCAGCAGGCGCTGCAGGATGTCGAGGCTCTGGAGCCCGAGCATCCGGCGCACGTTGTCGGCCAGCATGTAGGCGGTGGGGCGGTCACCGAAGGGGGCGGCAGCCGTCATGTCGATGCCGCCTGGGTCTTGCGGCGACGACCGCCGCGCAGGAAGAAGAACACGCCTGCCCCAGCCGCGATCAGGAGGACAATCGCCGCACCGGCGAGGGTCACGACGTTGCGCAGCTTCTCGGCGCTGCTTTCGTGCATGACGAGGCCCCAGAGGCCGATCAGCCGCGGCTCTTCGCGCGTGCTGTGGACGGGCGCAACGATCACGCCGACCCGTTCGTATTCGATCTCGGGCATGGCGAAGGCGACCAGCTGCTTGACGTTCGGCACGAGGTCTTCGGAAATCAGATCGGCCTGCATCTGGATCAGGACCGAGGCGCTGGGGGGCTTGGGCTCGGCGAAGGGATTGTCGCTCCGGGCGTAGGCCAGATGGACGTCTGCCTTGATCACCCCCGGAATGGTCGAGATCGACTGCGACAGCTCCTGGCTCTTGGCGTAATGGAACCGCGCCCATTCCTGGAGCGGACTGGCCACGAGCCCTTCGGACTGGAACACGTCGTTGATCGTCGCGAATTCGCGCCGCGGCAGCCCGTGGCTGGCCAAGATGTCGACCGCGGTCCCGAAATCGGCCTTCGGGACCATCAGCGTGACGCCTTCCTTGTCGACCACCTTCGTGGCCTGGATCCCCTCGGCCAGAAGGCGCGCCATCATCTCGTTGGCGTCAGACTCGCGCAGGTTCGAGTTCAGCGCGACCTTGCAGCCCGCCAGGACCAGGACGGCAGCAAGAAGCGCCATCCGGGAGAGGCTGCGTGCGACGGGTCGGGTGCGGCGGTCCATGTCATTCGTCCCGCGTCACTGGGCCGACAGCAGCTGCTGGATGCCCGAGGTCGCCTTGCCGGCGGCCTTCATCGCCATCTCGAGCTGGAACTTCTTGGCGTTCTGGGTGACGCGCTCACCGATGTATTCCTGCGTGTTGGTCGAGATCTCGATGATCCTGCTCTTCAGTTCGGCGACAAGCTTGCGCTCTTCGGGGTTCGTGAAGGTCTCGTCCCAGAGCTTGAACTGGTCCCGGACGTGCTTGGGGATCCCCATCAGTTCGCCGCCGGGCTTCAGCCCTTCGGCGAAGGAGTCGCGGAACGCCTTTTCCTGTTCCTCGATGCTGCGCGCCATGTCGCGCATGAGGGCGTCAAGGCCGCTCGACTGCTGGCTCGTGACGCTGGTGACTGCCGAGATGCTGCTGGACATTGGATTTTCCCTCAGCTGAGCGTGATGACGGGTTGGTCGGACATCGCGTCCTCGATCTCGGTCAGCACCCGCAGGACGGTGCGGCGCGCCGATTCCGACTGCAGGAGGCCGCCGTCCAGGATCGAGGTACAGATCTTGCGCGCCCGCTCTGCCTGGCCGTCCTGCAGAAGCAGGACCAGGTAGAAGGCGATGGCCTCGTCGCCATTCACCTCGGCCGAGAACATGGGCGAATTCTCGAGAAGGCTGATTGCCTCCTTCACCTGCCCCTTGGACGAAATGTGCACGGCTTCCAGAAGGAATGGCCCGGCATTCTCGGGGCATTCGTCCTGGAGCAGGTCGACGATTCCCGAGGTCTCCTCGCCGCTGCCGGACATGATCGCGCGGGCGGCGATATTGCCGAGGATGAACAGGTCGTCGGGGGCAAGGATGCGGGCTGTCATTTCTTCAACACGATTTCATGGGTGTCGTTGCCGGAGTCGACCGTGATGCGGCCGTCTGCGTGAACCGCGGCAAGCCGGATGCCTTCGATCATCGTCTCGCCGATCCTGACCTTGCGGCCGTCGCTCATCACGACGTGCGGGCGCTGGCCGGTCCAGACGGCGAGGACGTCGTCGACGAGGTCGTCGGCGGGCGTCCGCACGGGGTCGTCGAACCGGACCGCGCCGATGCCGGAGACGTCCGCGCGGATGAGCGATGCGACGCGCTCGCGCTGGGTCGGGTCGCTCGACAGGCCCGACAGGACGAGATTGCCTTTGTCGAGCGAAACGAGCGCCACGTCGCCCGGAACGGTGCCGAGGACGGTCGTCACGGCGGCGCGCAGCCTGTCCTCGGCGAAGATGGTCGCCTCGACCGGATAGGGCAGGGCCCCGAGCGCGTCGCCGACGATCTCGCGGTCGCGGACGGTCTTCACGTGGATCGTGGCGTGCAGCCCGTCGGACAGCGTGCGGATTTCGGCCGACTCGACGCCAAGCGTCGCAAGGTGGGCGCGCAGGTCTTCGGGTGTCGGCGGCTGCGCGGGCGCCACGACCGATGGCGCAAGGCCCGACCCCATGGCCGCGGCGGTCGTCTGGACGGTCCCGGCGGCAGCCGCAGCGGTCTCGGCGGCCTCCGGCTCGCGCGCGCCGGCCTCGACGGCGACGAAGTCGAACACGCCCGCCGCCATCAGCCCGGTTGCGACCAGGGTGCCCACGGCGATCAATCCGTAGTGGATGGACCGCCCCGAGACCCTCATCGTCTTCCGGGCGAGTTTCGAAAACATCGTTGGTTCTGGCGGCGGCGGACGGACGCCCGTACCGCCAAGCGTGATCACCAGCGGGCCGATGCTGACCGAACTTCCCTGGTACCAGTCGTAGTTCTGCCCGGGTACCAGCACCACGCGGGTGCCTGCCCGGTCCGTGAGGGCGGCAGGCGCCTCGCCGGCGAGGCGTACGCTGACGCCCCGGGACGAAACCTCCAGCTCGAGGTGGCGTGGCGCAACCCCTTCGTCCACCAGCGCAAAATCGCAGTCGAAGCCCGAGCCGAGAGTGAAGATGCCCGTGCCGACCTCGGCCAGGCGATCCTCTGTACCCGGTGCGCTGACGCGGACGATGATCAAGGCGACCCCTCCCGCGCGGCCTTCGCGTTGGCGGCCGCCTTCGCATCGGCGGTTGCCGCGATGCTTCGGCGCACGAGGGACTCCGCCACGACGAAGGCCTCGTGCACCGCATGGCACCGGCGCTGGAATTCGGATCCGGCCGGCGCCGCGGAAAGCTGGCGGACGAACTGCGCCCGCCGCGCCTCGATGTAGGTGAGGATCGCCCGAGACCCGCCCAGCCGTCCGGCATGGAGGATTTCGTCGAAGCTCACGCCGCGATCCGAGAAGACCGTGCCGGACATCAGCTGTGCCTTTCGCG
>JALORM010000332.1 GCA_025458985.1 Paracoccaceae bacterium
GCCCGGAGCCGGGGACGCGGCCGCGCATGCGCGCATCGCCGAACTGCGGCGCCTGATCGAGACGATGACGCGGTTCCACGCCGAGCTGGACCGGCTGGAGACCGACCGGCTGATCGCGCTGCTGAACATGGGCGCGAAGCTCGGAAAGCTTGCAGGCGGGGCCGGGCGGCTCCTGCCGCTGAGACGGAGGGCCTGAGCCATGGACACGCTGATCCTGTCGCGCATCCAGTTCGGGGCGAACATCTCGTTCCATATCCTGTTCCCGACGATCACCATCGCGCTGGGCTGGGTGCTTCTGTTCTTCAAGCTGCGCTTCAACGCGACGGGCGAGCAGAAGTGGATGGACGCCTACGGCTTCTGGGTGAAGGTCTTTGCGCTCTCCTTCGCGCTGGGCGTGGTGAGCGGCATCACGATGAGCTTCCAGTTCGGCACCAACTGGCCGGGCTTCATGGAGGCGGTCGGCAACGTCGCGGGGCCCTTGCTGGCCTACGAGGTGCTGACGGCCTTCTTCCTGGAGGCGGCGTTCCTCGGCATCATGCTGTTCGGCTTTTCCCGCGTGCCGGGGTGGCTGCACACGCTGGCGACCTTCCTCGTCGCCTTCGGGACGACGCTGAGCGCATTCTGGATCCTGGTGCTGAACAGCTGGATGCAGACGCCGGCAGGCTTCGAGCTGCGCGAGGGCGTGGTGCATGCGACCGACTGGTGGGCGATCATCTTCAACCCCTCGATGCCCTATCGCCTCTCGCACATGCTGATCGCCTCGGGCCTGACGGTGGCGTTCCTGATCGCGGGGCTGTCGGCGCTGCGCTGGCTGTGGGGCGACCGGTCGCCCGAGGTGCGCACGACGCTGCGCTTCGGGGTGTGGATGGGCGCGATCCTGATCCCGGTGCAGATCGCGGTCGGCGACCTGCACGGGCACAACACTCTGGAGCATCAGCCGCAGAAGGTGGCGGCGATGGAGGGCAACTGGGAGACCGGGCCGAACGTGCCGCTGCTGCTGTTTGCGTGGCCGAACGAGGAGACCCGGTCGAACGACTTCGAGATCGGCATCCCGAACGGCGCGAGCCTGATCCTGAAGTGGAGCCCCGACGGCGTGGTGCCGGGCCTGAACGACTTCGTGGCCGAGGACGGCACGGTCCTGCACCCGCCGGTGGCGCCGGTGTTCTGGAGCTTCCGCGTGATGGTGGGGATCGGGCTCCTGATGCTCGCGGCAAGCTGGGCGGGGGCCTGGTTCATGCGCGGCGGGCGCGGGGTCGAGGGGCTGCCCCGGCCGCTGCTGTGGGGCCTTGCGGGGATGGCGTTCTCGGGCTGGGTCGCGGTGCTGGCGGGCTGGTACACGACCGAGATCGGCCGTCAGCCCTGGCTGGTGACGGGCGTCCTGACGACCGAGCAGGCGGTGGCGGACGTGCCGGCGCCGATGGTGCTGTCGACGCTGGTCGCCTACCTGGCGGTCTATGCGGCGCTGACCTTCGCCTATCTGGCGGTGCTGACCTACCTGGCGCGGCGGGCGTCCCAGGGCCGCGACGTCGAGACCTTCGAGACGCCGCAATCGGGCGAGGCCGAGGTCCGCGTCCTGCAGCCGGCGGAGTGAGGCGATGATGGAGCTGTTCGGCGATCCGTCGGTCTGGCTGCCCTTCACCTTCGCGGCGCTGATGGGGCTGTCGATCCTGGTCTACGTGGTGCTCGACGGGTTCGACCTGGGCGTGGGGCTGCTGTTTCCCTTCGCCGACGCGGGCGAGCGCGACCGGATGGTCTATACGATCGGGCCGTTCTGGGACGCCAACGAGACCTGGCTGGTGCTGGCCATCGGGCTTCTGCTGGTGGCGTTTCCGGTGGCGCACGGGGCGATCCTGACGGCGCTGTACCTGCCGGTGGCGGTGATGCTGATCGGGCTGATCCTGCGGGGCGTGGCCTTCGAGTTCCGGGTGAAGGCGCCCGCGCCGCACAAGGGCCGCTGGAACGCGGCGTTCTTCGCGGGGTCGCTGATGGCCTCGCTGGCGCAGGGCTGGATGCTGGGGATGTACATCATGGGGCTGGAGGCGACGCCCTTCACGCTGGCCTTCGCCGCGCTGACGGCGGTGTTCCTGACGGTGGGCTACAGCTTCATCGGGGCGGCCTGGCTGATCTACAAGACCGAAGGCGGCGGCGGATGCCCTACGAGGGCGACCGCTGGGCCTGGGCGCCCTTTGGGCTGGCGACGCTGCTCTTTGCGGCGGCCTTCGGGGGGCTGGCCTATTCCTTCTATCCTTACGTCGTTCCCGACCGGATCACGATCTACGAGGCGGCCAGCGCCCCCGAAAGCCTGATGATCATCCTGGTGGGCACGGCCATCGTGCTGCCGATGATCGTGGCCTATTCGGCACTGGCCTACATCGTCTTCCGCGGCAAGGCGCAGGAACTGAAGTACTACTGAGGATTGGGGTGGGGCAGGCGTGCGCGCCTTTGGGGCGTGGGCGAAACCGAGGGCAGCGGACGGCCGCGGACGGGCGCTTGCGACGACTGGGGTCAGCACTTTATGGCACCGCCCCGCCGCACGACTGTTCGGCGCGGGCCGGTGAAGAAGCGCACGGCCGAGGGGGCGGCCGTGCGCTGCCCGGGCCGCCTCGCGGCGGCTGTTAACCGGGCGGGGCGCGTCGCTCAGGCGTGGGCGAAACAGTGGGCATCGCGCGGCCGCGGGCGTGCGCTCAGGACGGCCGAGGCAGGCGCTTTATGGCGCCGCCCCGCCGTCCAGCCGTTCGGCGCGGGACGGTGACGAGCGCACGGCCGGTCGGGCGGCCATGCACTGCCCGGGGGCGCTTCGCGCCTCTTAACCCGGGCAGGTGCCTCGCTTTGCCGTTCGGATGAACAAAGCCCGCCTCCGGCGGCCCGGGGCCACGCACCGCCCGACCCGCCAAGGTCGCATCCTGCCCCCTGTCAGGCGTTTCCCGCCTTGACGCCGCGGGCAGGGCGGCCGACAAGACAGGCATCTCGGTCCGGGGGGCGCGCCTTCCGGTGAAAAGGGAACAACGGTGCGGGGCCCCGGCCCCAAGTCCGTGGCTGCCCCCGCAACTGTAAGCGGCGAGCGGCGTTCGCAGATGCCACTGGGGCCTTGCAACCCCGGGAAGGCCGGACGCCCGCGACGACCCGCAAGCCAGGAGACCTGCCGGGAGGATCACCCAGTCCGGGCGCGGGGCGCGCCAGGGGCGGCGGGCTACCCCGTAGAGGTGACGTTTCACCGTCTGCGGCGGGGGCGCACCCTGTCCGAAGGCAGCTTCATCGATGCAGGGCGCCCCATGCGTGCGCCCTGCGACCGGACAGGGGGACGACCCATGAAACGAACGGCGATTCTCGCCTCGGCGCTGGCGCTTGGCGCGGGCGGGGCACTGGCGCAACAGGCGATCGAGCTCGACGAGATCACGGTAACGGCGAACCGGGTGGCGACGCCGACGGCGGCGACCGGCACCAGCGTCGCCGTGCTGGGCGAGGCCGAGCTGGCCGACGCGGCGGGATCCGAGCTGACCGATGTGCTGCGCCGCCTGCCCGGCGTCAGCGTGACCCAGAACGGCCCGCCGGGATCGGGCGCGACGGTGCGCATCCGGGGAGCCGATTCGCGCTACATCGCCGTCTACATCGACGGCATCCGGGTGGGCGACCCGTCGCTGACCGAAACGCGGTTCGACTTCGGCGGCCTGACCGGGGCCGACATCGGGCGGGTGGAATTGCTGCGCGGCTCGCAATCGGCGCTGTACGGCGGGTCGGCCGTGGGGGGCGTGATCGCGATCACCACGAAGCGCGCCGAGACCGAGGGCCTGAGCCAGCACGCACGGCTTGAGGCGGGCAGCTACGGCACGGTGGCCGGCAGCTACGGCTTCACCCGGGGCGGCGCGGAGGGCGAGGTCGCGCTGACGCTGTCGCATGTGCGCACCGACGGCTTTTCCTCGGCCGACGAGAACGCCGGCAACACCGAGGCCGACGGGTTCCGCGCAACGCGCCTGAGCTTTTCGGCCCGCCACCGGCTGAGCGATGCGGTGACCGTCGGGGGCGCGGCCTTCTTCCAGAGCGGCCGCAGCGAATACGACGGCTTCGACGCGACCTTCGCGCTTGTTGATCAGGACAACGTCTTTCACCGCGACGACTGGGGCGCGCGCGCCTTCGCCGAGATCGCGGCGGGGCGGACGACGCACGAACTCGGCCTGTCGCTTTACGACAGCACGCGGCGCTTCGACCAGGAAGGCGACATCTCGGACTTCGAGGGACAGCGCCTGACGCTGAGCTGGCAGGCGACGACCGAGGTCTCGACCGCGCTGAGCCTTGTCTACGGGGCCGACTGGACCGAGGAGCAGGCGCGGTATTCCAACCTGCCCGCGGGCGAAGAGGCGTCGCGCATCGCGGGGGCCTTCGCGCAGGCGCTCTGGGCGCCGCGGGGCGACCTCGACATCTCGGCGAGCCTGCGCCTGGACGATACCTCGAACTTCGGCAGCTTCGTCTCGGGCCGGCTGGCCGCGGCCTGGCGGCCTGACGAGACGCTGACCCTGCGCGCGGCCATCGCGCGGGGGTTCCGCGCGCCCTCGATCGACGAGCGGTTCGGCGACTACCCCGGCGCCTTCCCCTTCGTCGGCAACCCCGACCTGACGCCCGAGGAAAGCCTGAGCTACGAGCTGGGGGTGGAGAAGCGCTTCGCCGGGGGCGCGCAGGTGTCGGCGACGCTGTTCGCGCTCGAGATCGACAACCTCATCACCTATGTCTTCGGCGCGCCCGCGACGCTGGAGAACCTGCCCGGCGTATCCACCCGGCGCGGGCTGGAACTGGCGGCCGAGGTGCCGCTGGGCTTCGCGACGGCGGATCTGGCCTATACCTACACCGATGCGCGCCGGCCGAGCGGGGCGCAGATCGACCTGGTGCCGTTGCATCAGGTGGACGTGGGCCTGTCGGCCGACCTGTCGGACCGGTTGAGCGGCCGGATCGGCATCCGGCATGTCGCGGGCGTGGTGGAGTTCGGGACGCCGCATCCGGCCTACACGGTGGCCGACCTGCGGGTCGACTACGCGCTGACCGACGCGGTCGACCTGAGCCTGCGGGTCGAGAACCTGTTTGACGAGGAATACCAGGAGGTGCGCGGCTATGGCACGTCGGACCGGGCGGTCTATGTGGGCCTCGGTGCGTCGTTCTGACGGGGGCGGGGCGCGCGGGGCGGCGGTGCGGCCCCCCTCCCCCCCCCTCCCCGCGAGGGGGAGGGGGGCGCGAGGCTCTAGCCGCGCGGCGGCGGTTGCCGTGGCGCTGGCGCTGGCCCTGTGCGGCGGCGTGGCGAGGGCCGAGGCGCCGGCCCGTGTGGTGTCGCTGAACCTCTGCACCGACCAGCTGGCGATGCTGCTGGCGGCGCCGGGGCAGCTGGTCGCGGTGACGTACCTCGCGCGCGATCCGCGGTCCTCGACCATGCCGGATGCGGCGATGGCCTACCGCGGTCCTCGACCATGCCGGATGCGGCGATGGCCTATGACATCACCTATGGCGGGGCCGAGGAGGTGTTCCTCAAGCGCCCCGACCTGGTGCTGGCGGGCACCTACACCACGCGGCCCACGGTCGAGATGCTGCGGCGTCTGGGCGTGCCGGTCGAGGAGTTTCCGATCGTCCAGTCGCTGGACGAGGTGGCCGGGCAGATGCGCGCGGTGGGCCGGGCGCTGGGCCGCGAGGCCGAGGGCGCCCGGCTTGCGGCCGCGTTCGAGGCCGGGCTTGCCGCGCTGCGGCAGGACATCGCCCGGCGCCCGCGCGCGGCGCTGTACTATGCCAACGGCTGGACCGGGGGACGCCGG
>JALORM010000333.1 GCA_025458985.1 Paracoccaceae bacterium
CTGTGCCAGAATGCGCTCTACCTCGGGCTCAACTTCGTCGCGATGCAATGGGTCGAGGCGTCTCTGGCGGCCATCATCGCCTCGACCATGCCGCTTCTGGTCGCGCTGGCGGGCTGGGCGGTGTTCGGCGAACGCACCCGCCCGCTCGGGGTCGCCGGGCTGGCGGCCGGCGTCGCGGGGGTCGCCCTCATCATGGGCGCGCGGTTCTCGGGCGGGGTGGACGGGCTGGGCGTGGCGCTCTGCGGGATCGGCGTCGTGGCCCTGGCCTTCGCCACGCTGTCGGTGCGGGGGGCGTCATCGGGCGGCAACGTCATGATGATCGTCGGCCTCCAGATGCTGATCGGCGCGGCTGTCCTTGCCCCCTTCGCGCTGGCCTTCGAGACCTGGGACGTCCGGTGGAGCTGGCCGCTGGTTCTGGCGTTCCTCTATACGACCGTGGTGCCCGGGCTCCTCGCGACCTGGGTCTGGTTCCTTCTGGTCAATCGCATCGGTGCGGTCCGGGCGGCGACGTTTCACTTCCTCAACCCGGTCCTGGGGGTCGCGGTGGCCGCCGCGCTGCTGGGAGAGCGGCTCGGCCCGGTCGACGCGGCGGGCGTCGCGATCGTGACGCTGGGCATCCTGGCGGTGCAGATCTCGAAGGCGGGCCGCAGCGCAGGAAGTCCTCCGGCCGGGTCCGCCTGACGGACGGTCCCGCGTTACAGGCCGCTGACGCCAAGTTTACCTTGGGGCACGGACTTGTCAGATGACATGTCGCACGACCGCGCCGCAGAGTGCCGCGCATGGAACTCGTATTCGCATATGCGGCGGGGCTGCTGACCCTGATCAACCCCTGCGTTCTGCCGGTCCTGCCGATCGTCCTTGCGGGGGCGCTGCAGGCCAGCCGCTGGGGTCCCGCAGCGCTGGCGGCGGGCATGGGCCTGTCCTTCGTGGCGCTCGGGCTGCTGGTCACCGCTGCGGGCCGGTCGCTGGGGCTTACGGAAGAGACGGTCTCGCAGGCCGGCGCGGTGCTGATGCTGGGCTTCGGGCTGATCCTGCTTGTCCCCGCTGCAGGCCGGGGCTTTGCGCTGGCGACGGCGGGCGTCTCGGCCCGCGCCGACGCGGGCATCGATGGCCTCGGCCGGCAGGGCGCGGGCGGGCAGTTTCTGGGCGGCGCGCTTCTGGGGGCCGTCTGGTCGCCCTGCATCGGCCCGACCCTCGGCGCAGCGATCTCGCTGGCCAGCCAGGGGCAGAACATCGCCCAGGCAGGCGCCGTGATGACGGCCTTCGCGGCCGGGGTCGCCACGCTGATCCTGGCCATCGGCTACGGCCTGCGCGCCGCGCTGGCCCGCAACCGCGCCCTGATGATGACGATCGCGACCCGTGCCCGCCCGCTGATGGGCGCGGTGTTCGTCGCGGTCGGCCTCGCGATCCTGTTCCGCGTTCACCACGCGGTCGAGGCCTGGGCGCTGGAGACGCTTCCACCCTGGCTGATCGACCTTTCCGTTTCCCTGTGACAGGAGCCCTTCCCATGCAACGCCGCGATTTCCTTGCCCTCACCGCCGCCGTCACGGTGGCGCTGCCCGTCCGTGCCCGCGCAGCGTCCCTGGCCTACACCCCGGGCCTTGTCGACGAGCGCCTTGCCGCCGGCGAGACGGTGTTTCTCGACTTCAAGGCCAGCTGGTGCACCACCTGCGCGGCGCAGGAACGGGTGATCAACGCGCTGAAGGCCGATAACCCGGCCTACGACCAGGCGATCACCTTCATCGACGTCGACTGGGACAGCTACAAGAACGACCCGCTGACCGAAAGGCTGAACATCCCCCGCCGGTCCACGCTGGTCGTCCTGAAGGGCGACGCCGAGCTCGGCCGGATCGTCGCCGGCACCGGCCGCGCCGAGATCAAGGCGCTGATGGACTCGGCGCTGGCGGCGGCGGGGGCGTGATGAGGAGCAGGTTAAGGTCCGCACTAACAGGAGTGTTGCAAAATGGACTCTAACACTCCGTTAGGTACTTCCTATATACAGTAGGTGAAGCGGCGATGCCGCTTCGCTCATCAAGATAGACTCCGCATCATTCGCCTCGTATCAAAGTCTGTGGTTATCCACAGCGCGAGTGTGCGGAGTCGCCTTGAATGTCACACCGATTTTCAGTTCTGATCGACGGCGGCTTCTTCGTCAGGAAGCTTCAGGGTGTAATCAAGAAGCGGCCGGATGCTTCGGATGTCGCATCCGCAATTGACGCACTTGTGGGCCACGGACTCTTCAACGGGTACGAACTGCTTCGCGTCTACTACTATGACGCCAGGCCGGCCACAGGGCGCTTGAGAAACCCAATCTCAGGTCAAGACACCGTACTCAGCGACACTGAAGTGTACCGGAGGAACCAGTCCTTCCTGGATGCTTTGGAGCTTCGCCGCGATGTTGCGCTCCGCTTGGGCGAGACTTCACCCAACGGTTGGAAGCTCAAACATGAGGCTCTGAAAGACCCGGAACTTGGCAGGCGTCCGCTTCAAGCAGACGACCTTGTCATGGACATCGAGCAAAAAGGCGTCGACCTGAGGATCGGCCTCGACATCGCTCGCCTGTCACTAAAGCAACTTGTGCAGACGATTGTCGTTGTGACCGGAGATTCAGATCTAGTTCCTGCGTTCAAGTTCGCTAGGCGTGAGGGGGTGCGCGTTGTCCTAAGCCACATGGGGCACGGCGTGAAGCGCGACCTCCGGGCACACACCGATCTTGTGCTGGAAGAGATTGCGTAACGCCCCCGGCCCTACCCCTTCACGCGCGCGTTGCGGTTGGCGACCAGCCGCAGGCGCAGCGCGTTGAGCCGGATGAAGCCTTCGGCGTCCTTCTGGTCGTAGGCGCCGGCGTCCTCCTCGAAGGTGACATGCGCCTCGGAATAGAGCGAATGCTCCGACCAGCGGGCGACCGTGCGGACCGACCCCTTGTAGAGCTTCAGCCGCACCGTGCCGCTCACGTGCTCCTGGCTCTTGTCGATCAGGGCCTGGAGCATCTCGCGTTCCGGCGAATACCAGAAGCCGTTGTAGATCAGTTCCGCATAGCGCGGCATAATCGAGTCCTTGAGGTGCCCCGCGCCGGCATCCAGCGTGATCTGCTCGATCCCGCGGTGCGCCTCGAGAAGGATCGTCCCGCCGGGGGTCTCGTAGATGCCGCGCGACTTCATCCCGACGAAGCGGTTTTCCACCAGGTCCAGCCGCCCGACGCCGTGGCGGCCGCCGATCTCGTTCAGCCGCGTCAGGATCGTGGCGGGCGACAGCCGCGCGCCGTCGATGGCCACCGCGTCGCCCTTCTCGAAGGTGATCTCGACGAACTCGGGCGTGTCGGGCGCGGCCTCGGGGTCGACCGTGCGCTGGTAGACGTAGTCGGGCGCCTCTTCCGCC
>JALORM010000017.1 GCA_025458985.1 Paracoccaceae bacterium
GAGGCAAGGCCGCCCCGGGTGCAATCGCGCGCGGCGTGGAGGCCCGGTGCCGCAGACAGGGCCGCTTGCATCAGATGGCCAAGCGCGGCGCAGTCCGAGGCGAGTTCGACCGACAGGGCGAGATCTCCGCGTGCGGCAAGTATGGTTGCCCCGTGGTCTCCGAGGACCCCGTTGACGATCACCCTGTCGCCGGGCCGGATCTGGCGCGCTCCCAGATCACGGCCCGGCGGGATCACCCCGACACCCGCCGTCGTGATGAACACACCGTCCCCCTTGCCGCGTTCGACGACCTTGGTGTCTCCCGTCACGATGCGAACGCCGGCCCGCGCCGCCTCGGCCGCCATCGAGGCGACGATACGGCGCAGGACGTCGACCTCGCACCCCTCTTCGATGATGAAGGCGGCGGACAGCCAGAGCGGAATCGCCCCTCCGACGACGAGATCGTTGACCGTTCCGCAGACGGCAAGCGTGCCGATGTCGCCGCCGGGAAACTCCAGCGGAGTGACCACGAAACTGTCGGTGGTGAAGGCCAGGCGTGCGGTGTCGCGCAGCGCCATCTATTCCGCCGCCACCCGCGCGCCCGCATATTGCCAGTAGGCCGCGCAGGCCCCTTCCGACGACACCATCAGCGCGCCCAAGGGCATCTCTGGCGTGCAGCCCTTGCCGAACTGCGGGCATTGCGTCGGCTTCAGCTTGCCCACCATGACCGAGCCGCAGGCGCAGCCCTCGACTTCCGGCACCTGGCGGCGGCCAGTGGCATAGCCGATGCCGAATTTCTCCTCGGCGTCGAAGGCCCATCGGCGATGGCGGCGAGGGAAACCGGGTTCCCATGTTCCGGCACCACGCGGGCATACTGGTTCTCCACCGCCGCGCGGCCCTCGGCCACCTGGGTCAGGACCATCAGCACCGATTGCAAGAGGTCCGTCGGTTCGAACCCTGCAACCACGATGGGCTTGCCGAATTCCTCGGCAATGAAATCATAGGGATGCGTGCCGATCACCATCGACACATGCCCGGGCCCGATGAACCCGTCGAGCACCATGTCAGGGTCGCCCAGCAGCGCGCGGATCGGCTCGGGCACGGTGATGTGGTTGCAGAAGACGCTGAAGTTCCCCAGCCCCTCGCGCGCCGCCTGCTGGATCGACAGCGCAGTGGACGGAGTCGTCGTCTCGAACCCCAGGCCGAAGAACACCACCTCGCGCCCGGGGTTGCGGCGGGCCAGCTCCAGCGCGTCCAGCGGCGAATAGACCATGCGGATGTCGGCGCCGTCTGCCTTGGCCTTCATCAGGCTTTTCCGGTGCCCCGGCACCCGCATCGCATCGCCGAAGGTGGTGAAGATTACGCCCGGCCTTTCTGCAATCTCCACGCATTCGTCCACCCGCGCCATCGGCAGCACGCAGACCGGGCAGCCGGGGCCGTGGATGAATTCCACCCCTTCGTGGATCAGCTTGTCGAGGCCGTAGCGAAAGATCGAATGCGTGTGCCCGCCGCAGATTTCCATGATGTGGACGGGGTTCGCCCGGGTGGCGCCGATCTCGTCTGCCTTGCGGGCGATGGCGGCCATCAGCGCGCGGGCCGCAACCGGATCGCGGAACTCGGATGCGAATTTCATGCCAGTGCCCTTTCCGCAGCCGCCATCTGCTCCAGCGTCTCTTGCGCCTCGCCCAGGTCGCGCAGTGCCTCAAGCGTCTTCTCTGCCTCGTCCTCGTCGATCAGGCTCATCGCGAAGCCCACGTGGATCAGCGCCCACTGACCGACGAGTGCCTGAAGGTCGTTGCCCGCCACGCAGGCCACGTTGACCTCGCGCCGGACGCCCGAGACCTCGGCCATCGCCATCAGGCGGGCGGCATCGGTGATCGCGGTGATCTTTCCGGGAATGCCCAGACACATGGCCTACTCCTCTTCCTCGTCCTGCAGCTGGCCCGAAGGGTCCGTGATGCTGTAGCGGTCCAGCTTGGCGCGAAGTCCTACGCGGCTGAGGCCCAGTTCAACGGCGGCACGGCTCTTGTTCCAGCGATGGCGCGTCAGCGTCTCGCGCAGGATGCGCATCTCGATCAGTTCCACCCGGTCCTTCAGCGTGCCGTCCGACATGAGCACCGACTGCGCGGTGCGGTCGGCCCCGGATTCCGAAGGCAGGGCCTGCAGGATCGGTCGGCTGATCAGGTCCGCGCCAAGCACCGGCGCGCGGGCGAAGATCAGCATCCGGG
The DNA here is from genome assembly GCA_025458985.1 of Paracoccaceae bacterium. GTDB lineage: Bacteria > Pseudomonadota > Alphaproteobacteria > Rhodobacterales > Rhodobacteraceae > JALORM01. The sequence continues at coordinate 2,208 of JALORM010000017.1, forward strand.
TCACTTCGTTGAGAAGTTCCCGCAGATTGCCGGGCCAGTCGTAGTTTTCCAGGAACTCGAGCGCGGCAGGGGCAAAACCATGGGCTGCCTTGCCGTGGCGGGCCGCAAGGTCCGACAGGAAATGCTGCGCCAGAAGCGCCACGTCGCCGCGCCGCGCCCGCAGCGGCGGGATCGCCATCTCGGCCACCGCAAGCGCGTAGTAGAGGTCCAGCCGGAACCGCCCGTCCGCCACCCGCGCAACCAGGTCCGAGCCGGCACCCGCGATCAGGCGAAGGTTGGTTGTCAGCACCTCCTGCCCGCCGACCGGACTGAAGCTGCCCTCGTCCACCAGCCGCCACAGGGCAAGCTGCAGCGCCGGCGAGGCGTGTTCGATCCCCTCGACGAACAGCGTGCCCCGGTCGGCCTTCTGCGCGAGGCCGATCTTGTTCACACCGCCCGGCAGGACGCCGCGCTTGGCCCCGAAAAGCTCCACAAGGGCCAGATCGTCAGGCAGGCCCGCCAGGTTGACGGCCTGAAACGGCTTGTCGGACCGCAAAGAGGCATAGTGCATTGCCCTCGCCAGCCGTCCGCGGCCGGTTCCGGCCTCGCCCAGAAGCAGCGCCGGAACATCGAAACTGGCGTAGTGCCTTGCCGTCTCGATCAGGGCGTTCATCGGGCTTTGCGCGCTGCGCACCAGCGTCTCGAACCCCATGCCGTCCCGCAACGCCACCCGGCGCTTTTCGAGCTTCGTCTGGCTGGTCGAGGCGAGGAACCGCATCTCGAGCGCCATGCGTTCGTTGTCGCGCGCCAGCTGGAACAGCCGCGTCCCGTTGCGCGCGGCCATGACCAGCTGGTCGGGGTGCCAGGGCTTGGTGATGAACTGGTGGATGCCCGCGTCGTTGATCGCCTGCGCCATTGCGGCGGGATCGGTGTAGCCGGTGATGATGATGCGCACCGCATCGGGCCACCGGTCGCGCACGTCGGTCAGGAACTCGACCCCGGTCCGCCCGGGCATCCGCTGGTCGCAGATCACCACCTGCACCCATTCCTCTTCCATCAGGGCAAGGGCGGCTTCGGCATCGGCGGCGGTGACGCAATCGAACTCGTCCTCCAGCGCCATGCGCATGGCCGACAGCGAATGCGGCTCGTCATCGACGAGAAGGAGCGTGGGGCGCGTGCCGGTCATGATTGCGCCTCGGCCAGGCGCGCCCTCAGCCAGTCGAGCCATGCGGGCATCCCCTCGCCGGTGCGGGCCGAGACGCGCAGGATTTCGATGGTCGGGTTCACACGGGCCAGGTTCGCCTCGTAAAGGTCAAGGTCCACGTCGCAATGGGGCGCAAGGTCGGTCTTGTTCAGGATGGCAAGCCGGGCAGCGGTGAACATGTCGGGGTACTTCAGGGGCTTGTCCTCGCCTTCGGTCACCGACAGGATCGCGACCTTCGCGGCCTCGCCCAGGTCGAAGGCGGCGGGGCACACGAGGTTGCCGACATTCTCGATGAAGAGGTAGGACCCGGGACGGGGGCGCAGGTCGTCGATGGCGTGGCCCACCATCTGGGCATCGAGATGGCATCCCTTGCCCGTGTTGATCTGGATCGCCCGCGCGCCCGTTGCCCGGATGCGGTCGGCGTCCGCGCTGGTCTGCTGGTCGCCCTCGATCACCGCCAGGGGCGCGTCACCCAGGGCTTCGATCGTCCTGCAAAGAAGCGTGGTCTTGCCGGACCCCGGACTCGAGACCAGGTTCAGCGCCAGCACGCCGAGGGCCTTCAGCACGCGCCGGTTCGCCACGGCGATGCTGTCGTTCTTGGCAAGGATCGAGGTCTCGACCTCGATCAGCCGTGCCTGCGACATCCCCGGCACCGATACACCAGCCGGGCCAGTGCCATAGTGGTGGTGGTCGTCGTGGTGAGGGGAAAGGCCCTTGGCCTGCACATGCGGGAAGGGCAGCGCCGGGGCCGCAGGCTGGAAGACGGGCGCGTGGCTGTGGGCAAGGCCGAGGCGGTGCGCCTCGTCGTGGCTCATCACCTTGCCGTCCGCCGTCACCGTGTCGCCGCATCCGCAGACCGTGCACATCACGCCACCTCCATGTCCTTGATCCGCATCTCGTCCCCGCCCTGCGGGATCAGCTTGCCGCCACCGCACAAGGGGCAAGGGTCCAGCCGGTCGGAAAGGTCCACCGTCTTGCCGCAGTCGTAGCACAGCGCCTGCCCGGGCAGGTCGATCATCTCCAGACGAGCACCCTCGGCCGGGCTGCCGCGCATGACGACGTCGAAGGCGAACTCCAGCGCCGGTTTCTCCACCCCGGCAAAGCGGCCGATCTCCAGCCGCAGCACGTTCACACGCGCAAAGCCGTGCGCGCGAGCCTGGTCAAGCACGATGCTGCGGATCCCTTCGGCAAGGCTCATCTCATGCATGCTGCGCCTCGCGGACCGTAACCGGAATGCAGGGATCATGCAGCGCCACCAGCCGCGCAACCAGATCGGGCCGGTCGCCGGGCAAGGTTGCAAGGGCGGTCGACAGCGCCCCGCCGGGGGCAAGCTGATGGTCGGTCGGCGTGACGCGGAGGACCGATGTCACGCGCCCCGCGGCCTGCCCCAGCCTCAGGGCATAGGCCCCGCGCGCAGCCTGCACGACCGCGGTGCCGTCGGGCAACCGCACTGCTGCAGGCAGGCTTCGGGCGGCTTCGAGATCGGCCAGAAGCCCAAGGTAGCGCCACAGCGGGCTACGGCCCTGGTCGGCTTCCACCGCCCGCAGGAGCGGATGCCCCGCCTGCCGCCCGGCGGGGGAATTCTCGAAAGCACCGATCTCGCCGCCCGTCGGCCAGGACAAGGGGCGCACCCTGCCCCGGCCACGGGGAAAGCCCCGTGCCACGGCGCGGCCGAGTTCCGCCGCGGGAAGCGGGCTGGCCAGCCAGTCGCTCAGACCGGACAGGGTGCGGGGCAGTCGCGCAAGCGGTCCGAGGACACCGTCCGGATCGGGGCGGAGGGGAGGCAGGTCGAAGGCCCGGCGCAGGGTGACGAAAAGGCGCGCCAGATGATCCCGCGCCACTTCGGCCCCGGTGTCCGCATCGTGCGGCAGGCCAAGCGCCAGATGCGCCGCCGACGTCTGCGCCATGCGGCAGGGGCGCCCGGTCAGAAGCGCGGCCAGATCAGGGCCGGGCCGGCGGGCAAGCTGCCAGACCGTTCCGCTCAGCTTGACCTCTGCCGCGCCAAGGATCACGTGCCCAGACCCCCGGTCAGCAGGTTCCGGCGCGACGGGGCGGGTGCAGGCTCGGGCGGCGGCGGGGCCAGCTCGGCCTCGCGCCGGGCGCGGATGTCGGCGCTGCGGTCGGTCTCTGCCCGGTTCTCGGGTTTGAAGATTTCGGTCATCGCTGCCCGTGCGACATCCACCGCCTGCAGCTGGCTGGTGAAGTCGCCCATCGGCGAGAACAGCGCGCAGGCCATGTAGGGGCCGACCGTCTCGCGCGCGGCATGCATGAACTCGTAGTCACCCGACGGCAGCGCCAGCACCTCCTTCGCGCCGGCCCTCAGAACCGCGCGATCCGCCCCGGGCAGGTACACGAGGTTCATGAACCAGGGCGCAATCAGGATACCGAGAAATCCGCCCTCGTGCGGCCGAAATCCCACTGCCTGCACGTGCAGCGCCTGATTGACCATCGGTAGGTCGCGCATCTTCGAATGGAACACTTCGGTGAAGTCCGCGACCAGAGCCCTGGTCCGCACCTCCAGCTCGGCCATGAGGGCGGCGGACGGCGCGCCCGGATCCTCGCGCACCAGAAACTGGGCGCGCGGGGCCGAACAGCCAGGACAGGTCCAGTCGTGAGGCAGGTCGAGGAAGGCGGTACCCGGGCCGATCTGCCGGGTGTCGTCGCCTTCGGCGGGGTCATAGGGCGTCCAGCAGATCTTGCACTCCATGATCGCAGCCGGACTGATCTTGTCGGACGCGCCCAGGTAGCTGCCCTCGAACCCCGGGGTCATCGGATCGCCTCGATCACGGCGCGGATACGGGCGGCGCTGTCCAGCAGGTCCTCGGCGGCGGCGACGGCGACCTCGGGGATCTCGCAGACCTCGTAGGTATCGAGGATCAGCGTGTCCATCGAGTTGAAGAACTGCACCTTCCAGACATGTCCTTGGGCGCAGGCGGTGACGCGGCAATTGCCGTAGCCGCGCGACAGGATGGTCACCGCGCCTTCGCCCAGAGCCTCGGACAGCCAGACCAGGTCCTCGGGCGAATGCGGCAGCAGCGACAGGTTCACGACATGCGCCACATCGCCCGCGCGCCGGGTCAGGGATTTGTCGACCAGTTCGGCAAGGATCGCGGGGGCGTTGGCAAGCCCCGGCACGCGGCGGGCCAGAACGCCGACCGCCGGGCTGTGGGGCAGATGGGCGCGGCTCAGCGCAAGTGTCGGCACCGGCGCCACCTCGGCCACATCCATGCCCGAGGCCAGCAGCATCCAGACCCCGGCAAAGACGCTTTCCTGTACCATCACCGATGGCAGGCCGCGCACCTTCATCGACACCTCGCCCTGCCCCAGCGCATCGGCCATCACCCGGCGCGCAGCGGGGGAAAGGGTGGCAAGGTCAAAACCGCGCGCCGCGCCGCCCCGGGCCACCGCGTCGCAGGCATCGGCCATGCCGGCCAGCACCGCCAAAGCCTCGGCCAGGGCGGCGGCGTCTTCGGCTTCGGGGATGTGCGGCGCATAGACCCGCATGCCCGAAGGCATCGGCATGTACTGCAGATCGCCATCGGGGTCGGGCTGCGAGCCGGGGCCGAAGCCGGTTGGCGGAAGCGTGAAGGGCGAAACCATGGGCAAACCTCAGGCTGCTTGCAGCGACAGGATATGGGTGATGCGGGCAAGGTAGTCCGACCAGTCGCGCACCCGTTCCACGGCGCCGAGGAACTCGGACTGCCGAAAGAACAGAAGACCCGGGGTCTTCAGCGCGCGGTAGCGTTCCCGAAGGTCGGCTTCGATGGCGTCGTCGACCACGGCGCAGTCGAAGGCCCCCTGAAAGGCCTGCCGCAGTTCCGGCAGGATCACCGCCGCATCCGCGGTCTCCAGATTGCGGCGCGGATCGCCGGGGACGAACAGGCAATGGACGCCCGGGCGGGCAAGGAACCCGGTCAGCCCAGCCTCGCAGTCAAGGCGCGGGTAGCCGAATTCGGTCTCCAACCGGGCGATCAGCGGGTGCAGACCGGTCGCGGGCGGCAGGTCGTAGGGGGCATGGTCGTGCATGAGGGTCACCCTGTGGTTCGGCCTGCGTCCAGCGCGGCCTGCAGATGCGGAGGCAGGCTGGGCGTGCGGGCGTCGAGATCGGCGAACGCGTCGCCATGGTCACCACCCGCCATGACCGCGGCCAGACCCGCAAGCGCCTTGCGGATCAGCAGCGCCTCGGTCTCGGGCAGGATCTCGCGCGCAGTGCCGAGGAACCCCAGAACCCAGTCGCCGGGACGCGCCTGCGGCAGGAGAGACAGGTCAAGGAGCATGAGTTGCCCGTCGTCAATGGCCCGGCCGGCGATGCCGTCGATGGCCACAAGCTGCATCGGAACGCCCACGCACATCACGCGGCTCCCGGTGTAGTGACGCGTGCCCCCCCACCCCATCCCTCCCCCCCGGGGGGGGAGGGGGGCGCAGGGCGGGCAAGGGTGGCTTCCCTCGCCCGCGTGGGGAGGGGATGGGGGTGGGGGGCCTGCAGTCGACCAGCCGAGGGTTTCATCAGCCTGCCCCCGGAAAGAAGCGGTCGTCGCCGCTACGGCAGGCTGCCGCTTCGGACGGGCGGCCCGCCTCGTAGGCGTCACGGCGGATCGAGGGGTCGGCCAGCAGCCGGCTGTCGGTGCGGCCCTCGGCGACCGGCACGCCCCACTCGGCCAGGACGCCGCGCGCGATGGCCAGCGCCTCGGGAATCCGGGCCGCGACCGCCGGGCGCAGGCCCCCTCCGTAGTCCTCAAGCTCGACCGGCTGGCAGCCGATCAGCACCATCCGCCCCGGGCAATAGCCCATCAGCTGCGCGGTGGCGATCACGTCCTGAAAGCCGGTCTGATGCAGGCTCATCTTCTTGGCGCCCATGAAGGCGGGCACCTCGCCGTCGCGGACGATCTTCATCGTGCCGGGCGGCAGGCCATAGTCGATGGCGTCGAACACGATCAGCGCATCCGCCTCTTCGAGGAACGGCAGCAGGTAAAGCCCCTGGGTCCCCCCATCGAGAAGGCGCACATGGTCAGGCAGGGCGTGGGTTTCCGCCATCGCCTCGACACAGCGCACGCCAAAGCCTTCGTCCGCCCAAAGGACGTTCCCGATGCCCAGAATCAGCACGTTCGGCGCCACGGGTCCCTCCTCCCTCGTGTGTGGTCGGATGGCTTTCACCTCCGCCTGAAAGTGAGAGTATTGTTTTCAGCGTGGCGCAGAAGAGAAATTCCGTCCTGCCTCATCTTTGGTCAAAGGTTTGAAAGAACTTCGGAAATTCGGCGTTCCGCGGTGCACCGAAGGGACGCAAGTGGAAAATGACCTTCCACTTGCCCTGCCTTCCGGAAGGAGTCCATCCAGCCGGCAGCAGATGGCCACGCGCATGGACACGGCAATGATTTCTCTGTTCCCGCCTCCGGGCGCCTTCTATGATTCCGCCATGGGATCCGTGTCCGACACCCTGAACCCAGATCGCCCGGCGCAGTTTTCCGATGACGCCTGGGTCGAGGTGCTGTCGGCCATGGACCGGACCTATGCCGACCTCGTCAGCTACCAGGAACAGCTGGAGCGGCAGAACGCCGAACTGGAGGAGATGCAGACCTTCCTGACCGCGATCCTGTCTTCGGTGTCGGATGTGCTGATCGTGACCGACCGGACGGGGCGGATCGCACGGACCAGCCAGTCGCTGGAGCAGATCGCCGGGCCGGGCCGCAGCGTTCTGGGCACGCCGGTGGCCGACCTCTTCGACGAGGGGCACAAGGACGTGGTGGCCGCCATGCTGCAAACCGTCCAGGACCGCCGCCGCACCAGCAGCTTCGAGGCCAACCTGATGACGGCCGAGGGGGTGGAGCCGCTCGACATCTCGATCGCGCCGCGGCTGGACGACCGGGGACGGGTGGACGGCTTCGTCCTGACCGGACGTCCGCTCGGGGCGCTTCGCACCGCCTATGCCGAACTTCGCCAGAGCCATGACGCGCTGAAGACCGCGCAGGCCCAGCTCGTCCGGAACGAGAAGCTCGCCTCGCTGGGCCGGCTTCTTGCCGGGGTCGCGCACGAGCTGAACAACCCGATCAGCTTCGTCTACGCCAATACCCATGCGCTGGAACGCTATGCCGGCAAGTTCGAGGCCTACTTCGCCCGCGTGCAGGGCGGGGCGGGCAGGGAAGAGCTGATCCAGCTGCGCCAGGACCTGCGTCTGGACCGCGAGGTCGCCAACCTGCGCGAGGCCACGAAGGGGGCGCGTGAGGGGGCCGAACGGGTGCGCGACATCGTCGAGGACCTGCGGCGGCTGTCGGCCGACGGTTCTGGCGAGAAGGTCGCGTTCGACCTGGCCGAAACCGTGCGCATCGCCGCAAGCTGGGTGCTGCGCGGCATGAAGCAGCCCGTGGCGCTGGAGATGGAGCCGATGGAGCCCGCGCAGGTTCTGGGGCGGCCGGGGCATATCCAGCAGGTGGTGATGAACCTCGTGCAGAACGCGGTCGATGCGCTCGAGGGGCAAGCGGACGGCAAGGTGCGGCTCTCGGTCCTGCGGCACGGCAACCGCGCCGAGCTGACGGTGGCCGACAACGGCCCCGGCGTTCCTGCCGACCTCGGGGCCGCGATCTTCGATCCGTTCTTCACCACCAAGCCCGTGGGCCGCGGCACCGGGCTTGGGCTGTCGATCAGCCACAAGATCACCGAAGAGCACGGCGGCACGCTGACGCTGTGCGATCCGCCGGACCAGGGCGCCTGCTTCAGGCTGACCCTGCCGCTGGAGCTCGGCCGATGACGACGCTCCTGTGGCTTCAGGCATCGGGGTGCGGCGGATGCACGATGTCGCTTCTGTGCGCCGAAAGCCCCGGCGTGATCGAGATGCTCGAGGATGCGGGCATCCGCCTGCTCTGGCATCCGGCGCTTTCGCTGGAAACGGGGGCCGAGGCGCTTGCCATCCTCGATGACGTTGCCGAGGGGCGGGTGCCGCTCGACATCCTCTGCGTCGAAGGCGCGATTGCTCGCGGTCCGGCCGGAACGGGACGGTTCCAGATGCTGTCGGGAACCGGGCGCAGCATGATGCACTGGGTCCAGCGGCTGGCCCCGAAGGCGCACCATGTGGTGGCGGTAGGCACCTGTGCGGCCTTCGGCGGGGTGACGGCGGCGGGGGGCAACCCGACCGACGCCGTCGGCCTGCAGTATGACGGCGCCCATCCCGGTGGCCTTGTCCCTCCGGCATGGCGCAGCGGATCGGGCGCGCCGGTGATCAATGTCGGGGGCTGCCCGACGCATCCCGGCTGGGTGACCGAAACGCTGATGCTGCTGGCGGCGGGAGAGAGCGTCGCGCTCGACGGCTACGCCCGGCCGCGATTCTATGCCGATCATCTGGTGCATCACGGCTGCCCTAAGAACGAGTTCTACGAATACAAGGCCAGCGCCCGCGAGCTGTCCGACATGGGCTGCATGATGGAGAACCTCGGCTGCATCGGCACGCAGGCCGTGGGCGACTGCAACATCCGGGCCTGGAACGGCGAGGGCAGCTGCACGCGCGCGGGGTATCCCTGCATCAACTGCACTGCGCCACAGTTCGAAGACCCGACCCATGCCTTCGTCGAGACACCCAAGATCGCCGGCATTCCGGTCGGTTTGCCGACCGACATGCCCAAGGCCTGGTTCATGGCACTGGCGTCGCTGTCCAAGGCTGCCACGCCCCCCCGCATCGGCGAAAACGCCCGCGCCGACCGGGTGGTCGTCCCCCCGACGCTGCGCAAGCCGCGATGACCGATGCCCGGCTGGTGGTCGGCCCGTTCAACCGGGTTGAAGGCGATCTGGAAGTCACCCTGGACGTGGCCCAGGGCAGGGTGGCGCGGGCACAGGTGAACGCGCCGCTCTATCGCGGGTTCGAGCGGATGCTGGAAGGCCGCGACCCGCGCGATGCGCTGGTGATCACGCCGCGCATCTGCGGCATCTGCTCGATCAGCCAGTCGGCAGCAGCGGCGCGGGCGCTCGGCGCGGCGATGGGCCTTGATCCGACGCCGCAGGGCGCGCTTGCGGCGGCACTGATCCACGCGGCGGAAAACGTGGCCGACCATCTGACGCATTTCCACCTGTTCTTCATACCAGACTTCGCCCGCCCCGAATATGCAGGGCGGCCCTGGCATGGCCGCGCGGTCGAGCGCTTCACGGCGCTCGACGGCGGGGCGCAGCGCAGCGCCGTTCAGGCCCGGGCCGAACTTCTGCACGTCATGGGCCTTCTTGCCGGCAAGTGGCCGCACACGCTTGCAATCCAGCCGGGCGGCGTCACCCGCGCGCCCGGCCCGCGGGAGAAGGCCCGCCTTGCCGCAACCTTGCGCGCCTTTCGCCGCTACCTCGAGACGGTGCTGTTCGGGGGGCCGCTCGAAGCGTTCTGCGCCATCCCGGATTCGGCGTCCCTGATGCGCTGGCCGGGGGGAGACCTCGCGCTCTTTCTGGAGATCGCCGCAGACCTCGGGCTCGAAGGGCTGGGTCCGGCCGCAGGGCGGTTCCTGTCCTATGGCGCCTATCCGCTGGCCGAAGGCCCGGCCTTTGCGGCAGGCGTGCTCGTCGCGGGGCGGCCCGGCCCGGTGCTGCAGGCCGACATCCGGGAGGACCTGAGCCACGCCTGGATGCTGGGCAGCCCGGCGCATCCCCTGGAGGGCGTGACGACACCGGACGAGACGATGGCTGCGCCCGGCTATTCCTGGTGCAAGGCGCCGCGCCTGGCCGGGCTGCCGATGGAAGTGGGCGCCCTGGCCCGGCAGGCGGTCGACGGGCACCCGCTTGCCCTTTCTCTGGCGGCAAGGGGTGGGGTTCTGGCCCGGGTCGGCGGACGGCTTCTGGAACTTGCCCGGACGCAGATCCTGATGGAGGCGTGGGTGGCCGACCTCGCCCCCGGCGCCAGCTTCATGGCGCAAGGCGCCGTGCCGCGCGACGGGGTCGGTGCGGGGCTTGTGGAGGCTGCGCGCGGGTCGCTCGGACACTGGATGCGCATCCGCAACGGCCGCATCGCGACCTACCAGATCATCGCCCCGACGACGTGGAACTTCAGCCCCCGCGATGCAGCGGGCGTTCCCGGTCCGCTTGAGGCCGCGCTCGAAGGCACCCCTGTCGATGGTGCGGTCCCGCTGGCGGTCCAGCACGTCGTGCGCAGCTTTGATCCCTGCATGGTCTGCACCGTGCACTAGGAGAGGGACGATGGCGCCGGTCAGCATCCGGGTCCGCGGGCAGGTGCAGGGGGTGGGATTCCGCCCATTCGTCTGGCAGCTGGCGCAGGAGATGGGGATACGGGGCCGGGTGTGGAACGATGCCGAAGGCGTGGGCATCGAAGCGGCCGGCGACCGGGTCGAGGCGTTCGTCCTTGCGCTCGGCGCCCGGGCGCCGGCGCTGGCGCGGGTCGACGCGGTCGAGGTCGCGGCCTTTGCCGGTGACCTTCCCGAGGGGTTCGAGATCGCCGCAAGCCGCGGCCGGGGGGCCGAGACGCGCGTCACCCCCGACGCAGCGACCTGCGCCGACTGCGCCGCCGAGATCCGCGCCCCGGGGCGGCGCAAGGGCTACGCGTTCACCAACTGCACCCATTGCGGCCCGCGCTTCACCATCCTGCACGGCCTGCCCTATGACCGGGCGCAGACCACGATGGCGGCCTTCCCGATGTGCGCCGCGTGCCGGGCGGAATACGAAAGCCCCGCCGACCGCCGCTTTCACGCCCAGCCGGTCGCCTGCCCGGACTGCGGCCCGCGCCTGTGGTTCGAGGTGGAGGGCGCGGAACAGCCCGGCGATCCTGTGGCGCTGGCGGTGGCTGCCTTGCGCGGGGGAGGGATTGTCGCGATCAAGGGGCTCGGCGGCTTCCACCTCGCCTGCGACGCCGCGAACGCTGACGCAGTGACCCTCCTGCGCGCGCGGAAGCGGCGGCCGTCGAAGCCGCTTGCCCTGATGGGGCACGAGCCCGCGCTGCAGCGGATCACCCGCCTGGGCGAAGCCGACCTTGCCCTTCTTCGCGACCCCGCCGCGCCGATCGTGCTGGTCCCGTCCCGCGGGGCTCTGCCGGACGGCATCGCGCCGGGAATGGCCTCGCTGGGGGTGATGCTGCCCTACACGCCCCTGCACCATCTGCTGCTCGATGCGTTCGGCGGAGTGCTGGTGATGACCAGCGGCAACCTGTCGGGCGAGCCGCAGGTCGTGGGCAACGACGAGGCGCGGGCGAAGCTGGCGGCCTTCGCCGACGGTTTCCTGATGAACGACCGCGACATCGCCCGGCGGCTGGATGACAGCGTCGAACGCGCCACGCCCCCCATGATCCTGCGCCGCGCGCGCGGGCGGGTGCCGGGAACCTTGCCCCTGCCGCAGGGGTTCGAGGGCGCCCCGCAGGTCCTGGCGCTCGGCGGGCAGATGAAAGGGGCGATCTGCCTGCTGAAGAACGGGCAGGCGCTGCTTGGCCATCACCTCGGCGACCTGGACGATGCGCTTTGTGCCGAAGAGTTCGGCAAGGCGGTGGTCGACTACTCGGCGCTGTTCGACCACCGGGCCGAGGTGATCGCCGTGGACGCCCACCCCGGATACCGTGCCACGCAGGCGGGTCGGGCCATGGGCCGGCCGGCGGCCGAAATCTTCCACCACCACGCACACCTCGCCTCCTGTCTGGCCGAGAACGGCTGGCCTCTTGGCGGAGGCAAGGTGGCCGGGATCGTGCTGGACGGCACGGGTCTGGGGCCGGACGGGACAATCTGGGGCGGGGAGCTGCTGCTGGGCGATTACCTTGGGGCCGAGCGGCGGGCGTGGCTGACGCCGGCGCCGCTGCCGGGCGGCGACCGTGCCGCGCGGGAACCCTGGCGGAATGCGCTGGTGCGGCTGGACCAGGCGCTGCTTGCCGGCTGGGCGGATGAGCTTTTCGCCGACCGCCCGGTCGCAGTCTTGCGGCAGGCGGTGGCCAAGGGGGTCAACGCGCCTCTCTCTTCCAGCGCGGGGCGGCTGTTCGACGCCTTCGCGGCGGTGCTGGGCATCTGCCCCGGTACGCAGGGCTATGAGGGCGAGGCGGCGATGCTTCTGGAGGCGATGGCGGAAGAGGAGGGGTCGACCCTTTCCTTCGCCCTGCAGGACGGCCTGATCGACCCCGTGCCGATCTGGGCCGAGACTCGCGCGGCGCTGGCCGCAGGTGTTTCGAGACCGCGCTTGGCCCGGGCCTTCCATCAGGGTCTTGCAACCGCCTTTGCCGGGGCCGCGAGGGACCTGGTGAAGCGGGGAGAGGCCGCGGCCGTGGCCCTGTCGGGCGGCTGCTTCCAGAACGCGCTTCTGCACGAGCTGACCCTGCGGGCGCTGGGCGACGTGCCGGTCCTGACCCACCGCGTGACCCCTGCGAACGACGGCGGACTCGCGCTGGGTCAGGCGGCGATCGCGGCAGCGCGGGCTTTGCGCAGGGCGGAAAGTCTCTGACCACCCGGGTGGAAAGCCCGGTAAGAAAGCGTCCGCCGGCCTCATCCCGGTTTCCGCTCATCGCATTGAATCTAAATGAAAACATCAGAAGCGAAAGCATGGGCCTTTTCCTTTGTATGCCACCGCACACCCTGCTTCCCTGAGGCCGGAGAGGTGCGAAGGCGCCTGAAGGGAGACGAGGGAGGGCCAGCGTTGAGCCAGATCGAAACCTTCTACGAGGTCATGCGCCGCCAGGGGATCACCCGGCGCAGTTTCATGAAATACTGTTCGCTGACGGCAAGCGCGTTGGGCCTGGGGCCGGCCTTCGTGCCGCGGATCGCGCACGCGATGGAGACGAAGCCCCGGACCCCGGTGATCTGGGTCAATGGTCTGGAATGCACCTGCTGTTCGGAAAGCTTCATCCGCGGCGCGCATCCGCTGGCCAAGGACGTGGTCCTGTCGATGATCTCGCTCGACTACTCCCACGTCCTGATGGCGGCCGCGGGCCACGCGGCCGAGGCCGCGATGGCCGAGGCGATGGAGACCCATAGGGGCAACTACATCCTCGCCGTCGAGGGCAACCCGCCGCTGAACGAGGACGGGATGTTCTGCATCGTGGGCGGACGGCCCTTCGTGGAAAAGCTGAAGGAGGCGGCCGCAGGAGCCAAGGCTGTGATCGCCTGGGGCGCCTGTGCCAGCTATGGCTGCGTGCAGGCGGCCAAGCCCAACCCGACCCAGGCGACACCGATCCACAAGGTCATCACCGACAAGCCGATCATCAAGATCCCCGGCTGCCCGCCCATCGCCGAGGTCATGACCGGCGTCATCACCTACATGCTGACCTTCGGCCGACTGCCCGAGCTTGACCGCCAGGGCCGCCCTGCGATGTTCTATGGCCAGCGCATCCACGACAAATGCTACCGCCGCCCGCACTTCGACGCCGGACAGTTCGTCGAGGCCTGGGACGACGAGAACGCGCGCAAGGGCTATTGCCTCTACAAGATGGGCTGCAAGGGGCCGACGACCTACAACGCATGCTCGACCATCGGCTGGAACGAAGGGGTCAGCTTCCCGATCCAGTCCGGCCATGGCTGCATCGGCTGTTCCGAGGACGGTTTCTGGGACCAGGGCACCTTCTACAACCGCCTGACCAACATCAAGCAGTTCGGGGTCGAGGCGAACGCCGATCAGGTGGGATTGACAGCGGCCGGAGTCGTGGGCGGCGCGGTCGCGGTGCATGCCGCGATCTCGGCCCTGAAGCGCGCTCAGAAGAAGACGCAAGACAAGGTGGAGGGCTAAGCCATGACCGTCAGCACGCCGAACGGCTTCACGCTTGATACCACCGGCACTCGCGTCGTGGTCGATCCCGTCACCCGGATCGAAGGCCACATGCGCTGCGAGGTGAACGTCAACGATCAGAACGTCATCACCAACGCTGTCAGCACCGGCACCATGTGGCGGGGCCTGGAGGTGATCCTGAAGGGCCGCGATCCGCGCGATGCCTGGGCCTTCACCGAACGCATCTGCGGCGTCTGCACCGGGACGCATGCGCTGACATCCGTGCGCGCGGTCGAGGATGCGCTGGGGATCACCATCCCCGAAAACGCGAACTCGATCCGCAACATCATGCAGCTCAACCTGCAGATCCACGACCACATCGTGCACTTCTACCACCTGCACGCGCTGGACTGGGTCAACCCGATCAATGCGCTGCGCGCCGATCCCAAGGCGACCAGCGAGCTGCAGCAGGCCGTGGGTCCGAACCACCCGATGTCCTCGCCGGGCTACTTCCGCGATGTCCAGAACCGCCTGAAAGCCTTCGTCGACAGCGGGCAGCTTGGCATCTTCAAGAACGGCTACTGGGACAACCCGGCATACTTGCTGCCGCCCGAAGCCGACCTGATGGCGACAACGCATTACCTGGAGGCGCTGGACCTGCAGAAGGAGATCGTGAAGATCCACACGATCTTCGGCGGCAAGAACCCGCATCCGAACTGGCTGGTGGGCGGCGTGCCCTGCCCGATCAACGTCCACTCGACCGGGGCCGTGGGCGCGATCAACATGGAGCGGCTGAACCACGTCAGCAGCATCATCGACAAGTGCATCGAGTTCACCCGCAACGTCTATCTTCCAGATGTCGTGGCCATCGGCGGGTTCTACAGGAACTGGCTCTATGGCGGCGGGCTGTCGGGCCAGTCGGTACTGGCCTACGGCGACATTCCCGAAAACGCCAATGACTTCAGCGCGGGCCAGCTGCATCTGCCGCGCGGGGCGATCGTCAACGGCAACCTGCACGAGGTGCAGGATGTCGACGTGCGCGACCCCGAACAGGTGCAGGAGTTCGTCGACCACTCGTGGTACCAGTACGGCGAGGCGGGCAAGGGCCTGCATCCCTGGGACGGCGTGACCGAACCGAAGTACGAACTTGGTGCCGCAACCAGGGGCAGCCGCACCAACATCGAACAGATCGACGAGGCCGCGAAGTACTCCTGGATCAAGGCGCCGCGCTGGAAGGGCAACGCGATGGAGGTCGGTCCGCTGGCCCGCTATGTCGTCGGCTATGCCTCGGGGCACGAGGACATCAAGGCACAGGTCGAGGGGCTTCTGCGCACCATGGACCTGCCGGTCTCGGCCCTGTTCTCGACCCTCGGCCGCACCGCCGCCCGCGCGCTCGAGGCCGAATACTGCACCCGGCTGCAGAAGCACTTCTTCGACAAGCTGATCGCCAACATCAACGCGGGCGACGAATCCACCCTGGGTCATTGGGTGAAGATCAAGGATGGCCGGATCGAGAACTATCAGTGCGTCGTGCCGACCACCTGGAACGGCAGCCCGCGCGACAGCGCCGGCAACATCGGCGCCTTCGAGGCGGCACTGATGAATACCAAGGTCGAACGCCCTGAAGAGCCGGTCGAGATCCTGCGCACCCTGCACAGCTTCGATCCGTGCCTGGCCTGTTCGACACATGTGATGAGCCCCGACGGCCACGAACTGGCCACGGTCAAGGTCCGCTGAGGGAGGAAACGCGATGAGGAAACTTGTACTGGGCCTTGCGGCCGCGCTGATCTCCGGCCCCGCGCTGGCGCATACCGGCCACGCGGACGCGTCAGGCTTCCTGCACGGGCTTGCCCACCCGATCTTCGGCGCCGACCACCTGCTCGCCATGCTGGCGGTCGGCCTCTGGTCGGGCTTCGTCCTGCCGACGCGCTTCTGGGCCGGGGCTGCGGCCTTCATGGGCGCGATGGCGCTGGGCGCGGGGCTGTCCTGGGGCGGCGTCGGCTATCCGGTGGTCGAGACGGTGATCGTCGCCTCGGTCGTGGCCTTCGGCGTGCTCACGCTGGTCTCGCGGCGTGGGCAGGCCACGGCGCTGACCGGCGCTTCGCTGGCGGCGATTGCCCTTTTCGCCTCGGCCCACGGCCATGCCCATGCAACCGAAGCCGCAGGCAATGCGCTGGCCTATCTGGCGGGCTTCCTGATCTCGACCGCGGCGCTGCACCTGGCCGGGATCGGCATCGCCCGCGCGGTGGCGACGCGGCCCCTTGTCCAGCAGGCCCTGGGCGCGGGCATCGCGGCCTCGGGCCTTCTGTTGATGGCGGGGTGAGCCATGGCCAGCCCGTCCACCAACGTACCGGCCCATGACGTCGCGCCGGAAGATCTTGCCAGCGTCAGCCGGCAGACCAGCGTCTATGTCTACGAGGCCCCGGTCCGCATCTGGCACTGGGTCAACGCGGCGGCGATCCTGGTGCTGATCGTCACCGGCTATTTCATCGGTTCGCCGCCGCCGTCGATGCAGATCGGCGAGGCGACCGAGCAGTTCGTCTTCGGCTACATCCGCTTCGCCCACTTCGCGGCGGGCTGGGTGCTTGCCATCGGGTTCCTCGGCCGGATCTACTGGGCCTTCTTCGGCAACCACCACGCCCGCCAGCTCTTCTACGTCCCGTTCTGGTCCGCAGCCTTCTGGGCCGAGGTGTGGTTCGAGATCCGCTGGTACCTGTTCCTCGCGAAAGAGCCCAAGAAGTACGTGGGCCACAACCCCCTGGCACAGCTGGCGATGTTCTTCTTCATCACGCTGGGCGTCAGCTTCATGATCGTCACGGGCTTTGCGCTTTATGCCGAAGGCGCGCAGGAAGGCAGCCTGACGCATGACCTGTTCGGCTGGGTCCACGGGCTGACCTGGAACAGCCACCGGCTGCACACCCTTCACCACCTGGGCATGTGGTGGATCGTGATCTTCATGATCATCCACATCTACGTGGCGATCCGCGAAGACATCATGAGCCGGCAGTCCATCGTGTCGACCATGATCTCGGGTCATCGCACCTTCAAGGACGACCGCGGAGACTGACTGCGGGCCCTGGCAGTGAAGCGGGTCACCCGCTTCACTGTCATGAGTTGTCTCGGTTCAACTGCGCCGGAGCCATGGCAGCGGCATTGACCTCAGGCCAGCTGCTGCCGATGCTTCGACTGCCGTGCCGAAGCCGACCATGCGCGGTCACGCGCGGCAGTTGTCCATGAGGTGGTGCAGGCGCCGCGCGTCCCCTGCCGGACGGCCTTAGCCGCCGCCAAGCCGGTCCAGGTGCTGGCGGATATGGGCGGCTTCGGCGGCGGTGCCGGCCAGCGCGATGGCGCGGCCGAAGGCGGTGCGCGCTTCTTCCCGGCGGCCGAGCCTTTCCAGCAGCGCGCCGCGGACGCCGTGGAAGTAGAAATAGCCGTCAAGCGCCCCTGCGAGCGGCTCGATCAGCGCCAGCGCCGCCTCTGGCCCTTCCAGTTTCGACACCGCCACCGCGCGGTTCAGCGTGACGACGGGCGAGGCGCCGCGCCGCTCGAGCGCCCGGTAGAGCGCGTTGATGCCCGCCCAGTCCGTCGCCTCGGGGTGCCTCGCGCGGGCGTGCAGCGCCGCGATCGCCGCCTGGATCTGGTAGGGTCCCGGTGCAAGGTGGCGCATCGCCTTGTCGAGGAGCGCAAGCGCCTCGGCGATCATGGCCCCGTTCCAGAGCCCGCGATCCTGATCGTCCAGCAGGATGGGCAGGCCGCCCTCGCCGAAACGCGCCTTCTGCCGGGAATGCTGCAGCAGCATCAGCGCCAGAAGCCCCATCACCTCGGGTTCGGCAGGGAACATGCGCAGGGTCAGCCGCGCAAGGCGGATCGCCTCGTCGCAGAGCTCGGCGCGCTCGCTCGCCGGGTCGGCGTCGGTGTAGCCCTCGTTGAAGATCAGGTAGATCATGGCGGCCACCGCACCAAGCCTTTCGGCCCGCTCCGCCGGGCCCGGCGTCTCGAACGGCACCTCGGCCGACCTGATGCGGGCCTTGGCACGGGTAAGGCGCTGCTCCATCGCGCGCTCGCCGACAAGGAAGGCCCTGGCGATCCGTGCCAGCGGCAGGCCGGAAACGATGCGCAGGGCAAGCGCCACCTGCTGCGTCGCCGGCAGATCGGGGTGGCAGCAGATGAAGAGCAGCCGCAGGATGTCGTCGCGATAGTCGGCGGCATCGAGCCTTTCGGCCATCTCCGGCTCCACGTCCTCGCGGTCGGAGATCGCGGCGTCGTCGGGCAGCCCGCTCAGGCGGGCATCCTTGCGCACCCGGTCAAGCGCGGCATTTCGGCCGACAAGGATCAGCCAGCCTTCGGCGTCGCGGGGCGGGCCGTTCTTCGGCCAGGACCGCAGCGCCCTG
The DNA here is from genome assembly GCA_025458985.1 of Paracoccaceae bacterium. Taxonomy (GTDB): domain Bacteria; phylum Pseudomonadota; class Alphaproteobacteria; order Rhodobacterales; family Rhodobacteraceae; genus JALORM01. The sequence continues at coordinate 20,427 of JALORM010000017.1, forward strand.
AGCGAGGCTTCCTGGAACGCCTCTTCGGCAAGGTCTAGGTCGCGGAAGTACCGCAGCAGCGCCGCCATGGCCCGCGGGCGGGCGGCGACAAGGCGCGCCTCGATCCAGTCGGGCTCAGGCGCCGCCATCCGCGCCACCTCGTCCATCCGGCTGATAGAGCATCACCGGACGCACCTCGTAGGCACCGCCGGGGTTTGCGGCGGCCAGGTCGCGGGCGAAGGCCAGCGCCTCGTCGAGAGTGGCGACATCGACGACATAGAAGCCAAGCAGCTGCTCCTTGGTCTCGGCGAAGGGGCCGTCGATGACGAGGTTTTCGGTCTTCCGCAGCGTGGTGGCCGCGCTTGTCGGCATCAGGCGCACCACCGGCCCGACCTTCGCAGCCCAACGGTCCTGGACCTTGCGCAGGTCGGCGATCACCGCCGCGTCGTGTTCCGCCGACCAGGCGGTCGTCACCGCTTCGTCGTGGTAGCAGAGAGTGGAATAGAGCATTGCGCAGTCTCCCTCGGCAAGGACGGGCGGATGGCCGCAATCCCGACACGGACAGCCAAGGGCACCACCGAAAGGCGCGCGGAGTCCCCGGCAACAAGTCGGCTGGCCGTCAGAGCCCGGAGGCCTGCCATCGTGCGGCAGACGGCGCGGCTTGGCAACTTCGGCCAAGAACCCGGGCGGCCGGTCAGCGGCCGGGGTCCGTCCTTGCGCGATCAGGCGGGGACGTAGGACAGCCGCAACACATCGGCGCCCACCCGGTCCTGCGACACGAGGCGAAGCCGCGGCCGCGGCCCCGCAAAGTAGGGCGTGCCGCCACCAAGCACCACAGGATGCAGGTAGATCCGGTATTCGTCGATCAGGCCGAGGTCGGTCAGGCTTCGGGCAAGGTTCGGGCCGGCGACCTCGATCTCTCCCGCGTGCTCGGCCTTGATCTTCACGACCGCTGCGCCGAGATCGTCCCCGACGAGCGTGGCGTTCGGGCCGGCCGACGTCAGGGTGCGCGAGACGACCCATTTCGGCTGGCGCCGCCAGGCTTCCGCGAAGGCCGCCCCCTCCGGTTCCCAATCGGGATGGTCGTCGTCCCAGTAGCGCATGATCTCGTACATCTTGCGGCCATAGAGGCTGCCTGTCTGCGCCCGGGCCTCGTCGATGAAGTGGCGGAAGAGCACCCCGTCGGGCGCGAACGCCATGTGATCGACATAGCCGTCAAGCGACTGGTTCATTCCGAACACGAGCCTGGCCACGCTGTCCTCCTCCTGCTCGCGCCGCGAGAGCCGCGACGCTCGACCGGCAGCGGGCCGGCGACGCCGTGGCGTCCGCCAATGCCGCGTCGCGCCCAGCCGGACCGGACGGCAGGGATGCGGCGCCTTCTGCCGAATCCTGCGTCGTCAGCCCCCTTGAGACGCCTTGGGTCCGACATCGACGATGGGCACGAAGCCACCGTATATCAACCGCGTGCCGTCGAAGGGCATCGGGTTCTTCGACGGGTCCATGCGCGGATCCGCCTTCTCGGGGTTTTCCATCCACTCCCGCATCCTGGCATAGGCTGCTTCGCGCGTGGCCTTGTCGGGCCACTCGATCCACGAGAAGACGACCGTCTCGTCCCCGGTCGCCTGAACGGCGCGGCGGAAGTCCGTGACCTTCCCATCCTTGATCTCTTCGCCCCAGCACTCGACCACGCGCAGCGCGCCAAGCTCGACGAAGACATTGTCGGCCGTCAGCGCGTGGTCGATGAACTTCTGCCGGTTGTGTGTCGCCCGTCCGCCCGAAGCAGGGCGATATCCTTGCTGCGCAGGCTCGGCTTGGCGTCGTCGTCCGGCCTTCTCGGCGTCCTTGCGTGTCGCCCGTTCCGCCGGCGGCATCGGACATGAAGCGCTGGCCGGCAGACAAGTTCCCGGACATGCCCGTCGCGCGTGCGGCTGCCCGCCAGGTCGAGGTCGACGCCGGCCGCTCCGGCAGCCCTGCTTGCTCCGGCCGCGGCTGACCGAGCCGCAGGCGTCGAGGATGGAAGAGGCGTCGCACACGTATGTCGCGGGCATGGTCGTCTGCCTTCGCCGGGTTTCGGGTGCCGGTCTTCGGGCCGCGCGGGGGGCCGGCCCGCGCAACCCGCATGTGTCAGGCGGCCTCGCGGACCGCCGCCTCGATGGCCGCGATGTCGATCTTCCGCTGCTTCATCATCGCCGCCGTCGCGGCCTGCGAAACGGCGCCGTCGGAACTCATGGTCAGTTCGGTCAGCCGCCTGGGGAAGACCTGCCAGGACACGCCGAAGCGGTCCTTCAGCCAGCCGCAGACGCTTTCTTCGCCACCTTCCGCGGTCAGGGCTGCCCAGAGCCGGTCGGTTTCGGCCTGGTCCGGCGTCTCGACCGAGATCGAAACGGCCTCGCTCAGCGTGAAGTGCGGACCGGCGTCCAGGATCTGGTAGGGCACGCCGCCAAGCGTGAAGTCGATCACCGAGAACGGCCCCGCTCCGGCGTCGCCGGAGAAGGTGCGCCCCACGCGGCTGTTCGGGATCAGCGAACAGTAGAACTCGGCCGCCTCGCGGCCGCGCCCGTCGCGGAACCACAGGCAGGTGCGAATGGTGTTGGTCATCTTGTTGCTCCTCTCTCGTTCTCCCGGTCTCGGCCTTGCGTCAACCCGCAGGGGGCGTCCGGGCCTGCCCTTCCTGCCGTCTTTCGGTCAGATCGAGGTTGCCGTAGCCCTCGACCTCGCGTCGGTCCTGATCCAAGGACGATCGGCGGGCCTGCGTTCCGACACGGGACCTGGCGTTTCTTTTCTCCCGGGCCGACGCGTGAGCCTGCCGCCCATGGCTCGCTTCGCCCGGGGACGGGCGGGGGCAGCCCGCCGAGCCAGCAGCGGAGGCGAACGGTCGTCCAGGGTCGCTGCCTCGGTGGGCCACGCCCAGCGGCCGCGGGTATGGTCAAGCTGCATCGCGAAGACATCCGCGGTCCGGTCGACGCCATGCGCGGCGATGTCCTGCAGCGCCCGATCGAGCGCGTCGGCCGGCGCACGGGGTGGAGAGGTCGGCACCCTGCGGTGGCCCCCGGTCGGGCAGGACGCGGACGCCGTTGGCCGTGACGATGTCCGTACCCCGTTCAGCGACGGCGAGCGCGCGCGACCGGAATATCCTACACCAGGCATCGGCGAAGCCTATGCCAAGCCCCGCCAATGGCGCTTGCCGTCTTCGCCAACGATCCGAAGTCCCGCCGCCGCTGCCAGCCGTTCGGCGGCAAGGTTGCCGGGTGCCGTTTCCGCGACAAGCCGACTGACGCCCAGTTCGACGCGTGCCCAAGGGATGAAGGCACGCAGGATCTCGGTGGCTGCGCCCTGACCCCAGAGACGGGGGACGAGTTCGATGCCGATCTCGCCGTCGGCGGGACCGTGCCCCTCGGTGCGCAACCCAACCGTGCCGAGGTAGCCCGACGGCGTCGAGCGGGTCGCCACGGCAAGCTGGACGTTGCGGCGCGGGCGTTCGGCCCGCCACCGCAGGAACAGGTCGAACACCCGGCCGTCGAGGCTGGCTGCGTGTTCCGCAGCGCTGTGAAACCGGCTGAAGGACGCATCCGCCTGGCAGGCGAGAAAGGCGGTCCGGTCGGCCTCGCAGATCTCGCGCAGGAGGAAGCGGCCGGTCTTGATCGGGATGCCATAGGCCACGGCGACGATCTCTTCGGTCTTGGGTCAGTCGAACCGGACAACCGACGCGCCGGTGGCGAGTTCCGGGCAATACGTCACCTGACGCACGCTTGGTTCTGCGACGGGCGCCGTCACGATCAGCCCCGCGCTGTTGATCGGCCAGAGCCACTCGGGCGCCCATCCCCTCCTGGCCTGCGCGTTGGCCGCTGTGCACATGAAACCCGCAGGATCGCGCAGATGGGCGGCCGCAACCAGATCGAACGGATAGAACCCGGGCAGGCCGACCTCCTCCTGCCAGAACCGCATCCAGCCGCCGGTCGCGGCCGCGACCCAGGCGCCCGCGGGGCCGGAGGCCGCAAGCCGGTGGAGGTCGGCAGGCGTCACAATCACGTCGCGCGCCGCCTCGTAGGGGATCAGGGTGATCGCGACCCCGGTCGCAAGAAGCCGGCGCGCCGCTTCTGGGTCCTTGCGGACGTTCAGGTCGCTGAAGACCGGCCCATGCCCGAAGAGGAGGCCGTCGCCCTTTCCCTCGCTTGGGTGGAACAGATGCCCCGGACGCCGCCCCATCACGGCGACGACCCGCTCGACCTCTCGCGCAAGGTCGGGATGGGCCTGCAGCGTCGCGGTGACGTTGGTCAGCGGACCGAGCGCGAGGATTGTCAGGGGCCCCTCGCGCAGGGCGGCGGCGAGTGCCACGGCGGCGTGCGTCGTGCCGTCCGGGTTTGCACCCAGGGGTCGCCCAGCGCCGCGGTGCACCTCGGGAAGGTCATGGCCCGAGGCGCGCAGACGGGCGACCAGCTCGCGCGTGGTCGCGTCGGTCCGCGAGATGTCGGCATTGCCGAACACGGTGGAGATCCCCGCGATCGTGGCCTTGCCCGCCCGCGCAAGCGACAAGAGCGCAAGGCAGTCGTCGGGATCGCTTCGCGGGCTCAGCCCGCAGGCGGCGTCGGTGTCGACCCAGAGTCGCGTCGCCGGCGCCTCGCGCGACGGCGCGACGGCCAGCCGTTCGGT
>JALORM010000334.1 GCA_025458985.1 Paracoccaceae bacterium
AGGTCGGCACCGACCGTCAGCCGCCCCTCGGGGGGCAGCGCGACATCGTGCAGCCCCGGCAGCGCGGCCCGGGCGTTCGCCAGCACCTCGGCCACCTTGCGCGGCGCCTCGGGGTCGGGGTCGGCGACCGCCACGTCCCAGCCCATCAGCAGGAACCGCGCGGCCCAGCCCGCGCCGATCACGCCGCCGCCCACCACCGCCGCCTTCCGCGCCATCCCTAGTCCTCCGCGCAGCGGGTCAGCCGGACCGGCTCGCCCGTCCCCGTCCAGCGCCACATCACCTCGCCCTCGCCCAGCATCAGCACGTCGACCTGCGCCCAGGTCGTGCCCTCGCCCGTGCAGACACTGGTGACGACGTAGAAGCTGTTCTCGTAGTCCGGCGCGACCTCGGCCACCGCGCAGGCGGTCTCGAGCCCGCGCACCGCCTCGGCCGTGAATTCGACCGGCGCGGGGTCGTGGCTGCCGATCCGGTCGGCATAGGCGCACCAGGCGGGGTCGGCCGCCCAGACGCCATGCCAGGGCTCTTCCTGCGCGGCCGCCGGCAGCGCCGGCAGCAGCAGCGCTGCCGCCGCCCATCTCATCGCGCGGTCCCCGCCACGGTCTCAAGCCGCGACAGGTCGTAGCCGTTCCAGTCGAGGATCTCGCGCGCCGCGCGCAGGCGGTCGGGCGGGATCTGCGGGTCGCGGTTCAGGATCCAGCCCGCCCGGCCAGAGGGCACGCCAACGACGGCCGTCCGGTACCCCTCGTCCACCCACAGCACCCAGTAGGGCCCCTTGAACGGCAGGCCGCGGAACGACACCTCGAACCGCCCCGGCCCCGAGGGCACCGCGCGCCCCTCGATCCGGCGTTCGCCCGAGGCGGTCGGGCAGGCGTTGACCACGCCGAGCGAGCCGTCCGACAGAAGCGTGTAGTCCGCAGTCGCCGCGCCGCAGCCCGACTGGAAGGCGACCGGGTAGCGCGCGACCTCGTACCAGCGCCCGGCATAGCGCGCGGCGTCGAGCGCCGCGATCGACGTGATCGGCACCGAGGTGTCGCGGTAGGCGGGCGCCACCAGGGCGCAGCCCGGCAGGGCAAGCGCCAGCGCCAGGGCGATCACTCGATGCACAATTCGATCCGTTCGCCGCTGTCGTCGAGGATCGGCAGACACGCCTGGAACACGGTATGGGTCGAGCATTGCCCGGTTCGCGCCGAGGGGGCGCCTGCCATGCAGAAGCCCTCGCAGTCGCTTTCGCGCCGGCAGGTCCGGCCCGCGTCGGTGGTGGCACGGGCACAGTACCAGCCCGAGGGGCCGCCGATCACGGTGTCGAGGCCCGCCGCGTCGCATTCGGCACGGATGCGCGCCTCCTCGGCGCGATACAGGGCCGCCTCCTCGGCCCCGCAGGCAACCTGCCAGGGTCTGGGGCCGTAGGGCACCGGCTCGCCGCCCGCGGCGCGGCACTCGGCCGCCGCTGCCGCCAGCATCGCGGCCGAGGCGTCGTCGCTGCCCTCGGGTTCGCCTACGCAGGCGGCAAGCAGCAGCAATGCAAGGGTGCCGGCCAGCCCGGCGATCAGCGTGCGCATTGGGTCCTCCCGCGGCCGTCAGGGCCAAGTTGAGCGACGCAGCCCGGCATGACGGACGTTGCCGAACAGGTTCCGGTCCGGGCATCGGGCGCCGAGATCAGGCAGACGCCCTGGCAGTCGGTGGCGGCGCGGCATTCGCGCCCGGCGTCGGCAGTGGCGCGCGCGCAGAACCAGCCGGCCGCGCCGGTGCGGAAGGCCTCGGCCCCCATTTCGGCGCAGCGCTCCTGCCAGCGCGTCGCGACGCGCTCCTGCACGGCCTGGCCGCGCGCGCCGCAAGCCCATTCGCGGGGGCCGAGCTCGATCACCTCCTCGCCCCGCGCGCGGCAGGCGTCCCGCGCGCGCTGCGCCGCGGCCTCGGCCCGGGCCAGCGCGGCTGCGCGGGCCGGTTCAAGGTCCGGCGAGACGCCGGCCTCGCGCCCGCCGCCGCAGGCCGAAAGCGCCAGCGACAGCACCACCAGCACCGTGCAAACCCCCGTCAGTCCACGCACAGCTCGGCCCTCGTCCCGTCGTCCAGCAGGATCGCCTGGCAGCCGACGAAGGCGCTCAACATCCCGCACTGGCCGATCGCGGCGCCGCTGTCGGTCGCCAGGCAGGGCCCCTCGCAATCCGAGGCGCGCCGGCAGGTCTTGCCGCCGTCGCGCGTCGGCGCCGCGCAATACCAGCCTTCCAACCCGCCGGGGTAGGTATTGAGCCCCGCCGCGGTGCAGTCGGCGCGGATGCGCCGTTCCACCTCCTGGATGCGGGCCAGTTCCTCGGCGCCGCAGGCCCACTGCCAGGGCTCGTAGCCGTAGGCCAGCACGGCCTGCCCCGCAGCGATGCATTCCTCCTGCGCGACCGACAGCGCGACGGGCGGCGGAAAGCCCGTGTCCGGCGCCTGCGCCGCCGCCGGCAGGGCAAGCGCAACGAGCGCGGCTGCGACAAGCCCCCTCATGCCGCCACCGGGGCGCGCTTGGTCAGGCCCAGCCGCGCGCGCACTTCCTGCGGGCCGATCACCCGTGCACCCATCGCCTCGACGATGCCGACCGCCCGTTCCACCAGCTGCGCGTTCGTCGCAAGCTGCCCCTTGCCGAGCCACAGGTTGTCCTCGATCCCCACCCGGACGTTGCCCCCCGCCAGCACGGCGGCGGCGACATAGGCCATCTGGTGGCGGCCGAGCGCGAAGGCCGAGAACGTCCAGCCCGGGGGCACGTTGTTCACCATCGCCAGGAACGTGTTCAGGTCGTCCGGTGCCCCCCAGGGCACGCCCATGCACAGCTGCACCAGGCACGGTTCCTTCAGCACGCCCAGCCGCACAAGTTCCTTGGCATACCAGAGGTGGCCGGTGTCGAAGGCCTCGATTTCGGGCTTGACGCCCAGGCGCTCCATCTCGGCGCCCATCGCCTGCAGCATGCCCGGCGTGTTGACCATGACGTAGTCGGCCTCGGCGAAGTTCATCGTGCCGCAGTCGAGCGTGGTGATCTCGGGCAGGCACTGGCGGACATGCTCCATCCGGTCTGCGGCGCTCGCCATGTCCGTCCCGCCGGCGGGCGGCAGCGGGCGGTCGGGTCCGCCCAGCATCAGGTCGCCGCCCATCCCGGCCGTCAGGTTCAGCACCACGTCGACCTCTGCCGCGCGGATGCGGTCGGTCACCTCGCGGTAGAGCGCGACCCGGCGCGAGGGGCGGCCAGTGTCGGGCTCGCGCACGTGGCAGTGCACCACAGCCGCCCCGGCCTTGGCCGCGTCGATCGCCGCCGCCGCGATCTGCTCGGGCGAGCGCGGCACGTGCGGGCTGCGGTCCTGCGTGCCGCCCGATCCGGTGACGGCGCAGGTGAGCAAGCCCGTATGCGACCCCTGGCCGGGCTCAGCCCTCCGACACCTCAGCCAGAAGCGCGGCGTTGCCGCCCGAGGCGGTGGTGTCGACGCAAAGGTGCCGCTCGTGGAAGGCATGGGCGAGGTCGGGCATTGCGGTGATCAGCGGCAGGATCGGCCCGTCGCGCCGGGCAAGGGCCTCCGCATAGGCGCGGCCCGTCGCCGCGTCGCCCCACCAGAGCGCGCCGGACAGGCCGTCGAGCCTCGTCAGCGCGTCCGGCGGAAGCGCTCCCGTCGCCTCGGCGGCCGCACCGCCAAGTGCACGCACCGCCCGCGTCTGCTCGGCTGCGGCCTCGGGACCGGGGCCGAGGCAGAGAAGCGGTGCCCGCGGGTGGAACGACAGCCGGTTCATCTCGCCCGTCGGTCCGGGCAGGTCGACCGCGGCGGGCGCCCGCGGCGTCGGCGCGGCGGCCAGAGCCGATGCCGCCTCGGCCGCGGTCATGGCCCCCGCCCAGTCGGTCGCCGCCGGCCGGGGAACGGCGCGCCGGAAACGCGCCAGATACTGCGGCCCGCCGGCCTTAGGCCCCGTGCCCGACAGCCCCTCGCCGCCGAAGGGCTGGCTGCCCACGACCGCGCCGATCTGGTTGCGGTTCACGTAGGCGTTGCCGGCGGCGATGGCGGCCGTGACCGCCTGCACCCGGTCGTCGATCCTTGTGTGCAGCCCGAAGGTCAGACCGTAGCCGGTGGCGTTGATCTCGGCGACGACGCGGGGCAGGTCCTCGGCGCGGAAGGTCGCCAAGTGCAGCACGGGGCCGAAGACCTCGCGCCCGCCCAGATCGGCGATGCCCGCCACCCGCACCAGCGCCGGGCCGAGGGAATGGCCCGACCCGGCCGGCGGCAGGTCGTGGACCAGACGGCCGCCGAGTCGGGCCTTTTCCACGTATCCGCCGATTGCGC
>JALORM010000335.1 GCA_025458985.1 Paracoccaceae bacterium
TCGGTCAGCGCCTGCCAGACATCGCCCTCCCCGCCCTCCAGCCGACGCCGCGCTTCGGCCTCGAGCTGGGCCAGCCAGTCCAGACCCGCCATCGACCACGCCAGACCTTCGGGCCGCACGACCTCGGCCACCGCCGGTGACGCGCCGCCCGCGGCGGGCGCGCTCATCGCCGACGCCGTCGACAGGGTCGCCATCGGCCCGCCGGACAAGCCGGACGTCGAGGATTCGACCGCCATGGGCGCGCTGGCCTGCCCCACCTCGGGCGGCAGGTCCTTGGCCTCGATCACCTGCGACGGCGCCATCACGGTCAGCCAGTGGCAGATGTTCTCGAGTTGCCGCACGTTGCCGGGGAAGTCGAAGTCCATCAGCCGCTCGACCGCCGCCGTCGTGATGCGCTTGGCCTCCACGCCCAGTTCGCGCGCGCTCTTCTGAAGGAAGAAGCGCGTGAGCGCGCCCACGTCCTCGCGGCGCTCGCGCAGCGGGGGCAGCCGCAGCCGGATGACGTTGAGGCGGTGGAAGAGGTCTTCGCGGAAGGCGCCCTGTCGCACGCGCTCCTCGAGGTTCTGGTGCGTCGCCGCGATGACTCGAACGTTGGCCCGCAGCGGCTGATGCCCGCCCACACGGTAGAACTGGCCATCCGACAGCACGCGCAGCAGCCGCGTCTGCAGGTCGAAGGGCATGTCGCCGATCTCGTCGAGGAACAGCGTGCCGCCCTCGGCCTGCTCGAAGCGGCCACGGCGCATGTTCTGCGCGCCGGTGAAGGCGCCGCGCTCGTGGCCGAAGAGTTCGCTCTCCAGCAGGTCCTTCGGGATCGCCGCGGTGTTGATCGCCACCATGGGGCCGTCGGCGCGGGGGCTGTGCTTGTGCAGCGCGCGGGCCACCAGTTCCTTGCCGGAGCCGCTCTCGCCGGTGATGAGCACCGTGACGTTGCTCTGCGACAGCCGGCCGATGGCGCGGAAGACGTCCTGCATGGCCGGCGCCTGCCCGAGGATCTCGGGCATCTCGGTCTGCGCCACGTCGTGCGCGGCGTCGCGCAGGCTTTCGTCCACCGCGCGGCGGATGAGTTCCACCGCCTTGGGCAGGTCGAAGGGCTTGGGCAGGTACTCGAAGGCGCCGCCCTGGAAGGCCGACACGGCGCTGTCCAGGTCGGAGTAGGCGGTCATGATGATGACCGGCAGGTCGGGCCGGCGGGCCTTCACCTGCGCGAGCAGCTCGACGCCCGACAGGCCGGGCATGCGGATGTCGCTGACCAGCACCTGGGGGGCATCGTCGTCCAGCGCGGCGACGACGTCGCGTCCGCTGGCGAAGCTGCGGACCGCGAAGTGTTCGCGGGTCAGGGCCTTTTCGAGCACGAACCGGATGGACGGATCGTCATCGACGATCCAGATCGGGTTCAGGGTCGCGGCGGGCAGAGCGTTGGGTGGCGTCAAGGCAGCGGCAGAAGAATCTTGAACACGGTTCGCCCCGGTGTGCTGTCGCATTCGATGGTGCCGCGGTGCTGTTCCACGAAGGTCTGCGCGAGAGTCAGACCCAGCCCCGTGCCGTTGTCTCGGCCCGAGACGAGGGGGTGGAAGATGCGGTCACGAATGCTTTCAGGAACTCCAGGGCCGTTGTCCTCGATATGCAATTCCAGTGCCAGACGAAAGCGCTCTCGCGCGATGGTGAGCTGCCGCGCAGCGCGGGTGCGCATGACGATGCCGGCGTCGCCGCGCTCGATGCGTTCGGCCAGCGCCTGGGCCGCGTTGCGGGTGATGTTGAGCACGGCCTGGATGAGCTGCTCGCGGTCGCCGCGGAACTCGGGCAGGGACGTGTCGTAGTCGCGCGTGATGGACAGGCCGCGCGGAAACTCGGCCAGCATGAGCGAGCGCACGCGCTCGCACACCTCGTGGATGTTGACGTCGCCAACGATGTGCGGACGGCGGTGCGGCGCCAGCAGCCGGTCCACCAGGGCCTGAAGGCGGTCGGCTTCGTGGATGACGACCTGGGTGTACTCGCGCAGCTCGCGTGACTCCAGCTCCATCTCCAGCAGCTGCGCCGCGCCACGGATGCCCCCCAGCGGGTTCTTGATCTCGTGCGCGAGGTTGCGCACCAGCTCCTTGTTGGCCTGCGCCAGGCTGTGCCAGCGGTCCTCGCGGTCCAGCCGGGTCTGCTGCTCGATCTCGATCATCTCCACCAGCACGGTGCCGGGGCGGTCGGTCTGGCAGACGATGACGTGCACGGGCAGCTCGCCGCCGCCAATCGGCAGCCGGCGCAGCTGGGCGTCGAAGCGGGCGCTGGACACCTGATTGCCGGCCACACGCGAAAGCGTCTGGGCGAGGTCGCTGGGGTCGACGATCCAGTCGAACACCGAGCGGCGCAGCAGGTTGCGCCTCGAGACCCCCACCATGCCTTCCAGCGCGGCGTTGCAGAACAGGCAGCGGCCCTCGGCGTCGGTGACGGCCAGCATGGTGGCCAGCTGGTCGAAGGCCTCGAAGCCCTTCAGTTCGACCGGGGACGAGGTGCTCACGGGGGCAGCTTGCCCAGTTCGCGGCGGATGGCCGCGATGTCGCTTTCCTTGCGCTGAATGCGCACCCGCATCTCGGCGACGCGGTCGAGGTAGCGCTGGAAGTTGCGCTCGTCGCCCCGGCGCTCGGGCTCGCCGTTGTTGAATTCCTTCTGCAGCGCCGCGAGCTGCTCTTCTTCGCGGCGAAGCTCTTCGGTGAGGATGCGCCGCGCATCGGCGTCGCGGGCCCGCTGCGCCGCCGGGTCGACGCGGCTCTCGGCGGGCCGCGGCGGCGTGGCCGCCGGTCCCGAAGCCCCGCCGGCGCCTGCGCCGGCACCCGAGGTGGCGCGCGGCCGGCCCCCGGGCACGATGGTGATGGGCGCACCGTCGATGGTGCGGCAGCCCTTGTCGCGCGCTTCCTGCGCCGACATGGTGTTCGTGTAGACGTTGCCCGGGCAGGCGTACACCGTGGGCTGCGCCCCCGCGGTGGCCGCGGCCAGGGCCCCCAGGGCGCACAGGGCGCCCGCCGCGATGCGACTCGTTCTGCGCTGCATGGGCGGATTGTGACGCAGCGCCCCGGGGACGCAACCCGCCGAACCCTCCGCGATCCCGGCCATGAAAAAAGGGACGGCCTGGGCCGTCCCTTCGGGTCTGCGGGTGCTGCGGCCCGTCCGGGCCGCGGCGCCTCACAGGCTGTAGTACATGTCGAACTCCAGCGGGTGGGTCGTCATGCGGAACTTGGTCACCTCCTGCATCTTCAGCTCGATGTACGCATCGATGAAGCCGTCGGTGAACACGCCGCCCTTGGTCAGGAAGGCACGGTCCTTGTCGAGGTACTCGAGGGCCTGGTCCAGGCTGTGGCAGACGGTCGGG
>JALORM010000336.1 GCA_025458985.1 Paracoccaceae bacterium
TGAATCTCAAGCCGCAGTTCCTCGGTCCGGTCGGACGGGCCTCGGCGGATCAGGTCGGCCATGTCGATGGGGTCGCTCAGCGCCTTCTTGGCCAGCGCCATCGCCTTGTCGGCCGAGCCGCCGACCCCGATCCCGAGGATGCCGGGCGGGCACCAGCCTGCGCCCAGGCCCTCGACCGTTCGCACCACCCAGTCGGCGACCGACTCCGCGGGGTTCAGGACCGTGAACTTCGCCTTGTTCTCGGACCCGCCGCCCTTGGCCGAGACATGCACCGTCACGCGGTCGCCCGCGACGATCTCGGCCGTGAGCATGGCGGGCGTGTTGTCGCCGGAATTTCGCCGCGCGCCTAGCGGGTCCAGCACGACCGAGGCGCGAAGGGGGTTGCTGTCCAGCCGGTAGGCGCGACGGGTGGCCTCGTCGACGGCGTCCTGCAGGCTTCCCGACAGGTCCAGCCGCGCCTGCGCGCCGACCGCGACCGAGACTTGGGCGGTCCCGGTGTCCTGGCAGATCGGCCGGCGGCCAAGCGCGCACATCCGCGAGTTGACGAGGATCTGCGCCATCGCCTGCCTGGCGCCGGGGTTTTCCTCGCGTTCCCAGGCCGCGGCCATGGCGCGGATGAAGTCCGGCGGGTGGAAGACCGAGACGTACTGCAGCGCCTCGGCAATGCTGTCCACAAGGTCGGCTTCGCGGATCACGGTCATCGGGCATCCTCCGCCACCGCCCGTACCACGTCGGTCACGCTGCCGTCGCGGTCTTCCGACAGGATCGCGCCGATCCGCTGCTGTTCGCACCGCAAGACGATCCCCCGAAGCTCTGAGCCGCCGCTCCCGCCGCTGGGCAGACGCTAGAGCAGGTCGGGCGCGATCCGCACCAGCCGCGGGCCGGATGCGCCCGCGTCGAGCTGACGGTAGGCCTCGGCCACGATCAGGTCGGCACGCTGGCGCACCATCCGCAGCGGAAACCGCAGCAGCGTGCCGAACGGGTCGTAGTCGAAGCAGCCGAACGTGCAGGCGGCGATGGCGTCCTCGCTGAGGCCGCCGAGGAAACGCACCACGCCCTCGAAGCAGCCGATGGAATTGACGAACAGACCCGCGGGCAGCCGGCCCAGCCGGTCGCAGAGCGCGGCGAGCTCGGCCTCGGCGCGGTGACTTTCGTAGCCGCAGGCGCGGATCTGCGCCTCCGCGTCGAACAGCGCGCCCGCCGCCCCGGCCTCGGCCCGGAAGCCCCGGATCCGCTCGGACGAGGCAGGCAGGTGGGCAGCGCCGCCGAGAAAGTAGAGCCATCCGGCCGGGTCCCCGGCCTCTGGCGGAGCCATGTCGGACAGCAGCCGCCGTGTGAGCTCGGCCGCGCCCGACAGGTTGTCGGACACGACCGACGGCGCCTCGGCGCAGGGGTGGTCGACGAAGACGTGGGCCACATGCGCGTCGCGGCAGGCCTGCGCCAGGGCGGGCGGGTCCGAGGCGCCCGCGATCATCACGAGGTCGACGGCATAGGCGATGAGGCTTTCGACCGAGCGCAGCTGTTCGGCCGCGTCGCGTCCGGCATGGACGATGGCCGGGCAGAGCCCGCGGGCGTGGGCCTCGGCCGCGAAGCACTGGCTGAGTTCGGCGAAGTAGCGGTTCTCGTGGTCGGGCAGCACCATGCCCGCCAGCCCCGAGCGCGCCTGCCGCAGGCCGCGGGCCTGGAGGTTGACCGAATAGTTCTCGCTGCGCGCCACTTCGAGGATGCGCTCGACCGTGGTCCGGCTGAGCCGGCGTTTCTCCCAGCTTCCGTTCAGCGCCGCGCTGACCGCCGACGGCGAGACGCCAGCCTTGCGGGCGATGTCGTGGATGGTGCTTTTCTGGCCTGTCTTCATAGCGGCAGTCGGACATCAAATTGCCCGAAAGGGCGCTTGACGGGAATATTTGTTCGTGCTTACCCTTGCTTCATCGATTGAGCAAGCCCCTTTGCAGAGTCGGTCGGCCGGGACGCCCCAGAGAAGGGCGGGCCCGGCGCACACGAGCCGCGGCCCGCGATCGGGTCGCTCATGGGAGGACATGATGAAAAGACTTCTTGCAGCGACGACCGCCATCGCCCTGTCCTGGACCGGGTCCGCGATGGCCGAGACGACCATGGGGATCGTCGTCAAGATCGGCGGCATCCCGTGGTTCAACGCCATGGAGGAAGGCATCAAGGAACGCGCTGCCGAGCTTGGCGTCACCGCCGAGATGATCGGCCCGACCTCGGCCGACCCCGCGCTTCAGGTGCGCGCCATCGAGGACCTGATCGCCAAGGGCGTCGACGTGATCGGCGTCGTTCCGAACGACGAGGCCGCGCTGGAGCCGGTGCTGCAGAAGGCGCGCGACGCCGGGATCAAGGTCATCGCCCACGAGGGGCCGGGCCTTCAGAACGTCGACTGGAACTTCGAGCTCGCCTCGGCTGACGGCTTCGGCGAGGCCCATGCCAAACTGCTCTGCGACAAGGTGACCGAGCCCGGCAAATACGCCGTCTACGTGGGCTCGCTGACGGTACCGCTGCACAATGCCTGGGCCGACGCCGCCATCGCCTGGATCGAGGCGAACTGTGCCGACAAGCTGACCATCGTGGGCGAGCGCTACGGCGTGGCCGAAAGCGTCGACGACAGCCGGTCGACCGCGCTTGACATCATCGCGGCCAACCCCGATCTGCGCGGCTTCCTCGCCTTCGGCAGCCAGGGCCCGATCGGCGCCGGCCGCGCGATCGAGGAACGCCGTCTGGGCGGGCAGGTCCACGTGCTGGGGCCGTTCTCGCCGGGTCAGGGGCAGAGCCTGCTGAAGAACGACATCATCTCGGGCGGCTTCATGTGGAACCCGGCCGAGGCGGGCCGCGTGTTCGTGACGCTCGGCAACATGGTGGCGAACGGCGAGGAGATCACGGAAGGCACGGTGATCGAGGGTCTGGGCACGGTCAGCCCCGATGCCGAGGCCCGCGATATCATCACCGACAACCTGCTCGAGATCAACAAGGACACGGTCGACGAACTGGCGGCGAAGGGTCTCTGACCCGCCCGCCGTCCCGCAACACGGGGACCCGCCGCGGCGCGGGTCCCCGCCCTCCTGCCCCGCCGGACCCGATGGTAGCTGACACCGACACAGACCGCCCGCCCGTGGCGGGCGCGGTCGCGCGCCCTGAGCGGGGCGGCGCACCACCGCCCGCGCTGCGGCTCAGCGGCGTGTCGAAGACGTTCGGGGGCGTCCAGGCGCTCCGCTCGGTGGATTTCGAGGTGCGGCAGGGCGAGGTCCACTGTCTTGCCGGCGAGAACGGCTGCGGCAAGAGCACGCTCATCAAGATCGTGACCGGCGTCTACACGCCCGACGCCGGTGCCGG
>JALORM010000018.1 GCA_025458985.1 Paracoccaceae bacterium
CTCGCCGAGGACGGTGTTGACCAGCGTCGACTTGCCGGCATTGGGCCGCCCGACGATGGCGATCTGCAGAGGCCGCCGCACGGTCGGCGCCCAGGCGGGCGCCTCCTCGCCGTCGGCGACGTCGATGTCGACCGCGGGCGCCTCGGCCGCTTCGGCGGCCGCGCGGTCCGCGAAGCCCTCCGCGATCGGTGCCAGAACGGCATAGAGGTCTTCGAACCCCTCGCCGTGTTCGGCCGAGAGCCGGATCGGCTCGCCGAGGCCGAGCCCGAAGGCCTCGAGCGCGCCCGCCTCGCCGGCGCGGCCCTCGGACTTGTTGGCGGCCACGATCACGTTGGCGTTCTTCTTGCGCAGGATGCCCGCAAAGACCTCGTCCGCCTCACGAAGAGACAGACATCGGCCATCTCGACCGCGCGTTCCGTCAGCCGGCGCATCCGCGCGGGAAGGCTGTCGTCGGTCGCCTCCTCCAGCCCCGCGCTGTCGATCGCGGTGAAGCGCAGGTCGCCCAGCTTCGCCTCGCCCTCGCGCAGGTCGCGGGTCACGCCGGGGCGGTCGTCGACCAGCGCCAGGCGCTTGCCGACGAGGCGGTTGAACAGCGTCGACTTGCCCACGTTGGGGCGTCCGACGATGGCAAGCGTGAAGGTCATGGGGTCCGCGTCCGCCTGGAAGGCCGCCCGCTTACACGGTTTCGCGCCCGGCGGAAAGGCCGGGCTCCGCCCCCGGGTCCCGATGCGGACCGAAGGTGCCGGCGGTGTGCGGCGGCCTAGCGGAAGGCGTGAAGCTGCCCGCGCGCCGAGATGACGTAGAGCACCCCCCCCGCGACGGCGGGGTTGGACGCGGCGCCGCCCGGAATTTCGGTCTCGTACACCAGTGCGCCCGAGTCGGGTGCGAAGGCCCTGAGCCGTCCGTCATCCGAGGCGACCCAGACGCGCCCCCCCGCCACAACGGGGCCGAAATTGGCCGTGACCGATTGCAGGCGGCGCAGCCGGTTCTGTTCGAAGTAGGGCAGTTCGACCCCCCAGATCCGCTCGCCCGTGGCGGCGTCGAGGCGCACGAGTTCGGACTGGTCCGAGACGAGGTAGAGCGAGTTGCCCTCGGGCCAGACCGGCGAATAGGCGCCTTCGGTCGCGGTCCAGAGCCGTTCGCCCGACTCGGCGTCGAAGGCCGCGGCGCGGCCGGACTGGTTGCCGGCGTAGACCGTGCCGCCATCCACCACCGGATCGCCGGTGATGTCGCTGATCGTGGCATAGACACGGCCGCGCCGCTGGCCGGCGACACTGGCGCCCCAGACCCGTACCCCGCCCTCGCGCAGCGCGGCGACAAGCTCGTTCGAGCCGAAGGGGAAGATCGCCAGGCTGTCGGTCACCGCGGGTCCGCCGCCGCCGGTCATCACCGACGTGGTGGGCGTGCCCTGGACGGTCCACTCGATCCGGCCGTTCTCGGCGCTGAGCGCCCAGCCGCGGCTGTCGCGCGCCGAGAGGTACACGCGGTCGCCGACCACGGTGGGGGCGCCGGTCGCCGAGGCGTCAAGCTTCTGGGTCCAGAGGACCGCGCCTGATTCAGGGTCTAGCGCGGCGATCAGGCCGAAGCCCGAGGTCGCGAAGACCCGGCCTGCGCCGTAGGCCAGCGCCCCGCCGGACGCCTCGCCGCCGCGGTCGGAGCCGGGCGTGATGTCGGTCGACCAGAGCCGCGCGCCACCGGTCGAGACGGCGGTGATGGTGGCGCCAGCGTCCATCGTGAAGATGCGGCCGGCCGCCACGACCGGATCGGCGGTGATCCTCTGGCGGCGGCTGTTGGCCTGGCCGATGTCGGCGCTCCAGACCCGGACCGGCTGCGCCGACAGCGCGGGATGCACCGTGCGGTGCTGGGCCGAGCCGTTGCGGTGCGTCCAGTCGGCGTTCGGGCGCGCGGGCGGCAGGGCCGCAGGAAGCGCGCGGTTGACCGGCGCTTCGGGCGACCGCGCGGCGGGGCCCTGGGTCGCAGGGGCGTCGTCGGCGGCAAGGCCCGCGGCATCGGCCGGATCGCCGGTGCCAAGGTCGCGCAGCCCGATCCGGTCGCCGGCCAGGCGTTCCTCGCGCTGGCCGCAGGCCGACACCAGCCCGACCGCCAGAATCAGCGGCAGGGTCCAGCTCAGTCGCACCGCCATGGCCACCCGTCCCACCTCTTGTCGTCCCGTCCGGGGTTGTCCCGTTCCGGCCGTCCGACGCGACCGCATCGCGCCAGCCCTCACCCCTCGGCCTCTTCGCCGAGCGCCACCATCAACTGCGCGACACGCAAGCGCAAGCCCAGCGATGCCTCCTCGTCGGTCAGGAGCGGCCTCAGAAGGCCGAGGGCTGTGTCGCGTGCCCCCGCGTCGAGGTGGGCATGGGCCTGCTGTTCCTGTGCCAGCACGCGGAACGGCGCGCCCGGCGTGGTCAGCGGGTCAAGCGCCGCGATGCGGTCGGCGGGGTCGAGCGACCGGCCCAGCAGCAGCACCCGCTTCAGAGCCGCGAGGTCGCGCCAGACCCGGGGATGGCCGGCATCGGCCGCAAGCGTGGCATAGAGCTCGGCCGCGCGTTCGGTCTCGCCCGCCTCGGACAGGCTCGCCGCCTCCAGCATGGCCACCGGCGCACTGCCCGGCCCGGTGACCCCAAGCGCCGCCAGCGCCGCCGCCCGCTCGCCGGCCGCCTCGGGCGCAAGGGCGGCGTAGATGGCGTCGCCCGCCGCCTCGGCGGCAGCCCGTTCCGAGGCGCGCCGCCACTCGGTCAGCGCGGCACCCCCGACCAGAAGCAGCACCGCCGCGATCCCGATCCAGCCGTAGCGGCGCAGCAGCCGGTAGAGCCGGTCGCGGCGGACCTCTTCGGTCACTTCTTCGATGAAGCTGTCGGTCGTGTTGGTCACCCTGTCCTCCCGGGCCTCCGGCCGGCACCTCTTACCCCGATCCCGCCACGGGCGGCAAGCAAGTCCGTGCCGGCCCGCGCGGGCACGTCGCGCCCGGCGCGGCGTGCCTTGCGCTTCACCGCGGAAATGATTAATCTGAACCGGTCAGTTCAGCGTACGCCAAAGGCGATGCCGGGTGCGGGTCCCCGCCCCCCGAGCCGCGACTGAAACCGGGACAAGGACACGGCGGCCGCGACGGGCGGCGCCGGCGCGAGGCACAGATGCGACCGATTTCCCTGCTTACGGCGGCGCTGGTGATCGCCACGCTCTACGCGCTTGTCTTCGAGCGCGACCGGCTGCTGGCCTTCGCAGGCGCCGAACCTCCCGCCGAGGCCACGGCCGAAACCGACACCGTGGCCGAGCGCGAAGCCGAGGAAGCCGGCCGCCGCGTGGCGGTGATCGCGCAGCGGTCCGAGGCACAGCCGATCGAAAGCGCCGTTCGGATGCGCGGCCGCACCGAAGCGGCGCGCGAGGTCAGCGTGATGGCCGAGACCTCGGGCCGCGTGATCTCGGAGCCGATTGCGCGCGGAGCGGCGATTGAGGCAGGAGACGTGCTGTGCGAGCTTGACCCGGGAACGCGTCCCGCCGCGGTCGCCGAGGCCCGTGCGCGGATCGCCGAGGCGGAGGCGCGGCTGGCCGAGGCCCGGATCAACGACCGCGCCGCGCGGACGCTGAGCGAGGGCGGCTTTGCCTCGGACACCCGCGTGGCGGGGGCCGAGGCGTCGGTCCGGTCGGCGCTGGCTGCGGTCGAGGCGGCACAGGCGGGCCTGGCGGCGGCCGAAACCGAGCTTGCGCGCGTGACGATCGCGGCGCCCTTCGCCGGCGTCCTCGAATCCGACACGGCCGAACTCGGCACCCTGCTGCAGCCGGGTGCACCCTGCGCAAGCGTGATCCAGCTTGACCCGATCCGCCTCGTCGGCTTCGTGCCCGAGACCGACGTGGCACGCGTCGCGGTCGGGGCGGAAGCGGGCGCGCGCCTCGCCACCGGCGAAACGGTGCGGGGCCGCGTGATCTTCGTGTCGCGCGCCTCGGACGAAGAGACGCGCACCTTCCGCGTCGAGGTCGAGGTGCCGAACCCCGAACTTGCGCTGCGCGACGGGCAGACGGCCGAGATCGTCGTCGCCTCGGATGGCGGGACGGCGCACCTGCTGCCCGCGTCGGTCCTGACGCTGGACGACGCCGGGCGGCTTGGCGTGCGGGTGGCCGGGGATGGCACGGCGCGCTTCCTGCCGGTGACGGTGCTCCGCGACACGGTGGACGGCGTCTGGCTTTCCGGTCTGCCCGAGACCGTCGAGGTGATCGTCGTCGGCCAGGAATACGTGACCGACGGAGTGCCCGTCGCCGTGACCCTGCGGGAGCCCGCGCCATGACCGGCCTCGTCGATTGGGCCGCATCCCGCGCGCGGATGGTGCTGGCCTTCATCGCGCTGTCGCTGATCGCCGGCCTGACCGCCTACTTCGGCCTGCCGAAGGAAGGCGAGCCGGATATCGAGATCCCGGCGCTCTTCGTGTCGGTCCCCTTCCCCGGCATCTCGGCCGAAGACAGCGAGAAACTGCTGGTCAAGCCGATGGAGACGGAACTGTCGGGCCTCGACGGGCTCGACCGGATGTCTGCCACCGCCTCGGAAGGCTATGCGGGGGTGGTGCTGGAGTTCGAGTTCGGCTGGGACAAGACCAAGGTCATCGCCGACGTGCGCGATGCGATGAACAACGCCGAGGCCAGCTTTCCCGCCGGAGCCGAGCAGTATTCGATCAACGAGATCAACTTCTCGGAATTCCCGATCCTCATCGTGAACCTTTCCGGTTCGGTGCCCGAGCGGACGCTGCTGCGCCTTGCCACGCAGCTCCAGGACCGGATCGAGGCGCTGGAGCCGGTGCTGGAAGCCGGACTTGCCGGGCATCGCGACGAGATGCTGGAAGTGGTGATCGACCCCCTCAGGCTCGAGGCCTACAACGTCACTGCGGCCGAGCTGATCGGCGTCGTGGTCAACAACAACCAGCTGATCGCGGCGGGCGAGGTGGAAACCCCGGGCGGGGCCTTCGCGGTCAAGATCCCCTCGTCGTTCAGCGAGCCGCGCGATGTCTACAACCTGCCCGTCAAGGTGAACGGCGACCGCGTGGTGACGCTGGGGGAGCTTGCCGACATCCGCCTGACCTTCGAGGACCGGCAGGGCACCGCACGGTTCAACGGCGACACGACGGTCGCGCTGCAGGTGGTCAAGCGCAAGGGCTTCAACCTGATCGACACGGTGGCGCTGGTGCGCGAGACGGTCGATGCCGAAGTCGCAAGCTGGCCCGACGAGCTCAGGCAGACGGTGACCGTGAGCCTTTCGAACGACCAGTCGGTGAACGTGGCCTCGATGGTCAGCCAGCTGGAAGGCTCGGTCCTGACGGCCATCGCGCTGGTGATGATCGTGGTGCTGGCGGCCCTCGGGCCGCGGTCGGCCTTGCTTGTGGGCTTCGCGATCCCGACCTCGTTCATGCTGTGCTTTGCATTCCTTGCGGTGATGGGGGTCTCGGTCTCGAACATCGTGATGTTCGGGCTGATCCTGGCGGTGGGGATGCTGGTCGATGGCGCCATCGTCGTCGTGGAATATGCCGAGAAGCGGATCGAGGAAGGCAGCGGGCCGATGACGGCCTATGTCGAGGCGGCGCGGCGCATGTTCTGGCCGGTCGTCTCGTCGACCGCCACCACGCTCTGTGCCTTCCTGCCCATGCTGTTCTGGCCGGGAGTGCCGGGCCAGTTCATGGGGATGCTGCCGGTGACGCTGATCTTCGTGCTGTCGGCCTCGCTGGTGGTGGCGCTCATCTACCTGCCGGTGATGGGCGGGGTCGCGGGCCGGCTGACGCGCAAGTTCGACCGGGCATCGGCGGCGCTGAGGCCCCTGCCCTGGGCGGTGCGGGCGGCGCTGGTGCCGCCCTCGGCCTGGCTGGTCTTCGCGGGCGCCATGCAGCTTCTCAATCCCGACTATCTCGTCGCCGCCAGCGGCCTGGGCGGGCTCGCCTGGCTGCCCGGCGCGCTCATGTTCCTGGCCGGATCGGCCCTGACCGCCATCACGGTGGGTGCGGCCAGGCGCCAGCCCCGTCCGGCGCCGATCGAGGCGGGCTACCGGCGCACGGCCTTCGGCCGTGTCGTGTCGCTGATCGCCGGCAACCCGATCATGCCGCTGGTCACGATCGCCGCGGTCGGCTTCCTCGTCGTCACGGTCTTCGGCTACTACGGTGCCAACAACCGGGGCGTCGAGTTCTTCGTCGAGAGCGAACCCGAACAGGTCATCGTCTACGTCCGCGCCCGGGGCAACCTGAGCCTCGCCGAGAAGGATGCGCTGGTCGGCATGGCCGAAGAGGCGGTCGCGGGAATCGAGGGCGTGGACAGCGTGTTTGCCTTTGCGGGCTCCGGCGGGCTCGACAACAACACCGGCGGAGGGCAGGCGCCGCTCGACACCATCGGGCAGCTGCAGATCGAACTCATCCGCTGGGAGGATCGCAAGGACATCCCTGAGCTGGACGGCGACCGCGTCGTGGCGCAGATGGAGGCGGCGCTGGCCGCACTGCCGGGCATCCGGTTCGAGCTTCTGAACCTGTCGCGCGGCCCCGCCTCGGGCAAGCCCGTCCACCTGCGCCTGAAGGGCGACGACTGGGCCGCGCTGCGCGAGGCGGTGGCGACGGTCCGCGCGAAGATGGCCGGGACCGGCGGCATCATCGCGGTCGAGGACACGCTGCCCCTGCCCGGCATCGACTGGCAGATCGATGTCGACGTCGAGAAGGCCGGCCGCTTCGGCGCCGACGTCGCGACCGTCGGCGCCATGGTGCAGCTGGTCACGCGCGGCATCCTCTTGGACACGATGCGGGTCGATACCTCGGACGAGGAGATCGAGATCCGCGTCCGCCTGCCCGAGGAAGACCGGGTGCTGTCGACGCTGGACGAGCTGAAGGTGCGGACGTCGTCGGGGCTGGTGCCGCTTGCGAACTTCATCACCCGGGAACCGGTCGCCAAGCTCGGCCGCATCGACCGCGTGGGGCAGCAGCGCCACTACGACGTCAAGGCCGACGTGGCCCCCGGGCTGGCGCAGCTGACGGCGCCCGACGGGACCGCCGTGGCGGTCCTGCCCGAGGCCGAGGCGCGCGAGCGTGCGGCGGCCGAGGGCGGTTCGGTCGTGCCGCTTACCGCAAACGAGCGGATCGAGGTCCTGACCGCCTGGCTTCAGGACGAACGGCCGCTGCCGGCGGGAATCGACTGGGAATGGACCGGCGACCAGGAGGACCAGGCCGAAAGCCAGGCCTTCCTGACCCAGGCCTTCGCGGGCGCGCTGGGGTTGATGTTCATCATCCTGCTTGCGCAGTTCAACTCGTTCTACAACTCGGTCCTGGTCCTTCTGGCGGTGGTGCTGTCGACCACCGGGGTGCTGATCGGCATGCTGGTCATGGACCAGCCCTTCTCGATCATCATGACCGGCGTCGGAATCGTGGCGCTGGCCGGGATCGTGGTGAACAACAACATCATCCTGATCGACACCTACCAGGAGCTCGCGCGCTACATGCCGAAGGTCGAGGCGATCGTGCGCACGGCCGAGCAGCGGATCCGGCCGGTCCTGCTGACCACGATCACCACGATGGCAGGGCTTGCGCCGATGATGTTCGGCCTCAGCCTCGACTTCGTGAACGGCGGCTATTCTATCGACAGCCCGACCGCGCTCTGGTGGAAGCAGCTTGCGACCGCCGTGGTCTTCGGGCTGGGCATCGCGACCGTGCTCACGCTGATCCTCACGCCGTCGCTTCTGGCCCTGAGGGTCTGGCTGGGGATCGGGGCCTACCGAACCGTCGCGGGGCTCAAGGCGCTGTCGCTCGGGCCGAAGAGCCGCGAGGCGCGGGACCGCGCGCTTGCCCGGGCGATGGGCCGGGTCGGCGGACGCGAGATCCTCTGGGACGAGCCGCCCACCCTTCCCCCCGCGGCTGACGCCAAGCTCCGGGCCGCGGAATAGCACGATCCTTCGCGCGAAGGATCGCGGCGGTGCAGGTTGCCCCGCTCCGCACCCCGCGGGCTTCGGCCGACGGGAAAGCCGACGGCGATCCTTCGCCAGAAGGATCGCCCCCGCCCTATTCGGCCGCGACGCGGCGCCCGGGCTTCAGCAGCGGCTTGAGGTAGCGGCCGGTGTGGCTGCGTTCGACCGCGACCACCTCTTCGGGGGTTCCCACGGCCACGATCTCGCCCCCGCCGTCGCCGCCTTCGGGGCCGATGTCGATGATCCAGTCGGCGGTCTTGACCACATCGAGGTTGTGCTCGATCACCACCACGGTGTTGCCCTGGTCGACGAGCTCGTGGAGCACCTCCAGAAGCTTGCGCACGTCCTCGAAGTGCAGGCCCGTCGTCGGCTCGTCGAGGATGTAGAGCGTGCGGCCCGTCGCCCGCTTCGACAGTTCCTTCGACAGCTTCACGCGCTGCGCCTCGCCGCCGGACAGCGTCGTCGCCTGCTGGCCCACCTTGATGTAGCCCAGGCCCACCTCGCGCAGCGCGGTCATCTTCTCGCGGATCGAGGGGACGGCCGCGAAGAACTCCTCGGCGTCCTCGACCGTCATGTCCAGAACGTCGGCGATGCTCTTTCCCTTGAACCGGATTTCCAGCGTCTCGCGGTTGTAGCGATGGCCCTTGCAGGTCTCGCAGGTGACGTAGACGTCGGGCAGGAAGTGCATCTCGATCTTGATGACGCCGTCGCCCTGGCAGGCCTCGCAGCGCCCGCCCTTGACGTTGAAGCTGAACCGTCCCGGCCCGTAGCCGCGCGCCTTCGCCTCGGGGAGGCCCGCGTACCAGTCGCGGATCGGGGTGAAGGCGCCGGTATAGGTCGCCGGGTTCGACCGGGGCGTGCGGCCGATGGGCCGCTGGTCGATGTCGATCACCTTGTCCAGATGCTCGAACCCCTTGATCGTCTCGCAGGGGGCCGGCGTCTCGCGCGCGCCGTTCAGGCGCATCGCGGCGGTCTTGTAGAGCGTCTCGATCGTCAGCGTCGACTTGCCGCCGCCCGAAACACCGGTCACGCAGACGAACTTGCCCAGCGGGAACTCGGCCGTGACCTCGCGCAGGTTGTTGCCCGTCGCCCCGACCACCGTCACCGCCTTGCCGTTGCCCGTGCGCCGCCGCGCAGGCACCGGAATTTCGCGCGTGCCCGATAGGTACTGCCCGGTCAGCGAAGCGGGGTCGGCCGCGATCTGGGCCGGCGTGCCCTGCGACACGATGCGCCCGCCGTGCACCCCGGCTCCGGGGCCGATGTCGAGCACATGGTCGGCGGTGCGGATCGCCTCTTCGTCATGCTCGACGACGAGGACCGTGTTGCCCTGGTCGCGCAGGTTCCTGAGGGTGGACAAAAGCCGGTCGTTGTCGCGCTGGTGCAGCCCGATCGAGGGCTCGTCGAGCACGTAGAGCACGCCGGTCAGCCCGCTGCCGATCTGGGATGCAAGCCGGATGCGCTGGCTTTCCCCGCCCGAAAGTGTCCCCGCGGCGCGGCTGAGCGTCAGGTAGTCCAGCCCGACGTTCACCAGGAACCCCAGCCTCTCCCTGATCTCCTTCAGGATCGCGCGGGCGATCTCGTTCTTCTGCTGGGTCAGCTGCGCGGGCACGCCCTCGACCCAGTCGAGCGCCTCGCGGATCGACTTCTCGACCACCTGGCCGACATGCAGGCCCGCGACCTTGACCGCCAGCGCCTCGGGCTTCAGGCGGTAGCCCTCGCAGGTACCGCAGGGGCGGTTGTTCTGGAACCGCTCCATCTCTTCCCGGCTCCAGGCGCTGTCGGTCTCGCGGTAGCGGCGCTCCATGTTGGGGATCACGCCCTCAAAGGGGCGCGTGACCTCGTAGACGCGGCCGCCCTCGTCGAAGCGGAAGCGAATCTGGTCCTCGCCCGAGCCGTAGAGGAACACCTGCTGCACCTTCTCGGGCAGGTCCTTCCAAGCCGCCTTCTTGTCGAAACCGTAGTGCTTGGCCATCGCCTCGTAGGTGGCCGTCACGTAGGGCGACTTGGTCCGCGCCCAGGGGGCAAGCGCCCCGCCGACGAGGCTCAACGCCTGGTCGGGCACGACGAGGCGTTCGTCGAAGAAGAGCTCCATCCCGAGGCCGTCGCAGGCCGGGCAGGCGCCGAAAGGGGCGTTGAACGAGAACAGCCGCGGCTCGATCTCGGGGATGGTGAAGCCGCTGACCGGACAGGCGAAGTTCTCGGAGAAGGTGATCCGCTCGCCCTCGCCCTCCGGCGGCGCCGTTTCCAGCACCGCGATCCCGTCGGCGAGGTCGAGCGCCGTGCGGAAGCTGTCGGCCAGCCGCGTCTCGATCCCCTCTTTCACGACGATCCGGTCGACCACCACGTCGATGTCATGGCGGAACTTCTTGTCGAGGACGGGCGGATCGTCGAGCTCGTGGAAGGTGCCGTTGACCTTCACCCGCTGGAAGCCCTGCTTGCGCAGCTCGAGGAATTCCTTGCGGTACTCGCCCTTGCGGTCGCGGACGATGGGGGCGAGCAGATAGGCGCGCGTCCCTTCGGGCATCGCCATCACCCGGTCGACCATGTCCTGCACCTGCTGCGCCTCGATCGGCAGGCCAGTGGCGGGGCTGTAGGGCGTGCCGGCGCGGGCGAAGAGCAGGCGCAGGTAGTCGTAGATCTCGGTCACCGTGCCGACGGTCGACCGCGGGTTCTTCGAGGTCGTCTTCTGCTCGATGGAAATCGCAGGCGACAGGCCCGAGATGTGGTCCACGTCGGGCTTCTGCATCATGTCGAGGAACTGGCGCGCATAGGCCGACAAAGACTCGACGTAGCGGCGCTGGCCTTCGGCATAGATCGTGTCGAAGGCCAGTGACGACTTGCCCGACCCCGACAGCCCGGTGATCACCGTCAGCTTGTCGCGCGGGATCGTCACGTCGATGTTCTTGAGGTTGTGCTCGCGGGCGCCCCGCACCTCGATCTCGCGCTGTTCGGCCATCATCCACCCCCGGCGAAGGCCCTACAGATAGTGGGTTCGCGGCGAGTCTCCAACCGAAATGTAGGAACATAGGAAGAACATCTCCTGCCTGCTGACAATTCCGGCGCGCCTCCGCCGGGTGCGATCACGCAGCTTTCAGTCGCCCGCGCCCGGCGGCGCGCTACACTTGCGCCCGAAGCTGACAGGAGGACCGCCATGCCTGCCCTGACCCGCCGCCTGACGCTGGGCTGTCTTGCCGCCGCGCTTGCGCTGCCCGCCGCCGCCCATCATGGCTGGCGATGGACCGCGGATGGCAACTTCGAGCTGACAGGCACCATCACCGCCGCCGAACTCGGCAACCCGCACGGGGTGCTCACGGTCGAGGCGAACGACGAGATCTGGACGGTCGAAATCGGCCAGCCCTGGCGCAACGAGCGGGCGGGCCTGACCGACGCGATGCTGGCGCCGGGGGCCGAGATCACCGCCCAGGGCCACCGCCATGCCGACCCGGAGGCGCTGGTGCTGAAGGCCGAGCGCATCGTGATCGGCGGGCAGACCTACGACCTTTACCCCGACCGGTCGTGACCGAGGCCTTCGCCGCGCTGGAGGCAACGGCCCTGGCGCAGCACCTGAAGGCGGCGCGCTGGACCTATCCGCTGGTGAATGCGGGCCATGTGGCAGGGCTCGCGCTGCTGGTGGGCGCCATCGTACCGATGAACCTGCGGCGCCTGGGATGGGTGCCCGGCCCCGACCCGGCGGCGGTCGTGGGCTTCCTCAGGCCCTTCGCCGTGGCGGGTCTGGTCCTGGCGGCGGGATGCGGGGCGCTTCTCTTCGCCACACAGGCCTCGGACTACGCCGCAAACGGCTGGTTTCGCCTGAAGATCGCCCTGCTGGCGGTAGCTCTCGTCAACGCCGCGCGGCACCTCGGCGGGATGCCCTCGCGCCGCGGGGCGGCGCTGTCGCTGGCGCTCTGGCCGCTGGTGCTGCTGAGCGGCCGGATGATCGGCTATTCCTGACCCCGCCGCCTCATTCTGGCCATATCGGCACGCCAGAACGGGGCAGCAGGCCACCGCGGCCGGCGGGCAAAGGCCAGGAAGGACGGGATCGGCACGATGGAGGCACTGGGGGCATTCGGCGCGGCGATGGCGTGGTTCGACGCGCAGCGCATGTTCCTGCTTGCCGTGCCGATCACCCTGATCCTGTACCTCTGCGGCCGGCGCGACGAGCTGAGCCTTCACGCGATCCAGAACACCGCAGCGACCATTGTCGTCATGGCGTTGAACATTGTCGCGCTGGCGCTGTGCCACCAGGACATCAACGCGGGCGCCCAGGCCATCTACGACGCCCTGGGCGTGCCGAAGCTGCCTCCCGGCACCTTTGACGCGACGCCGCTCTGGCTGGTGACGCTGATCGCGCTGGTCGCACGCGACTTCTGCGACTACACGATCCACCGGCTGATGCATCAGGTCGGCTGGCTTTGGCCCGCCCATGCCGCGCATCATTCCGACACGCACGTGAACGTCTTCACCACCTTCCGCGTGCACGCGGCCGAAATGATCCTCATGTCGCTGACCTACATCGTGCTGCTGACCTGGCTGCAGATGCCGCAGGCGCTGCCCTTCGCCTTCGCGCTGGCGATG
>JALORM010000337.1 GCA_025458985.1 Paracoccaceae bacterium
ACGAAGAGGCGGTGAACGCCGGGGTGAAGCCGCTGCTGATCTACGCCGAAGGCAGCAAGAAGGAGCCCGCCTCGGCGGGCTGACATTCTCTCGCGCGCCTGCGGGGGGCATGGATCATGGCCACACCTCCGGTCAGCCGCCGCCATTCTCGCGCGCACCTGCGGGGGCATGCAGAACGCCGCCGAGGCCTCGATCGTCCCTTGCCCCGCGTCCGGGTCCCCTTGTTCGCCGCCAGGGCTTTTGGGGCTGCCGGTCCCGCACCCGGCCCGGAGCCACTGCAAGCGGCGACCTGACGCGGGATAGCTGCGGCCACGGCGGGGACCTGCGAAACGATCGCATCTGCTGCGCCGCCGGCGCCGTGCAGGGCAGGTGCCGAGGAGGCCGTTCCTTCTGACCCCATCGGCAGAGAACAGCATCCCCAACCCCGGGACCGCTGCGGCGTTTCAGCCTCCGCGATAGGCCTCGTCCGATACCTCGTCTTCCCACCAGGTCGTGCTGCCGGTTTCGTCGGCCTCTTGCATGGCCAGATGCACCATCTCTGCGTCCGGGGCCGCGCCGTGCCAGTGCCGCTCGCCCGGGGCGAACCAGACGGTGTCGCCGGGGGCAAGGTCGATGACCGGCCCGCCATCCGTTTGCGCCCGCCCACGGCCCGACAGGACGAAGAGCGTCTGCCCCAGCGGGTGGCGGTGCCAGTTCGTCCGCGCGCCGGGGGCGAAGGTCACCATGGCCACCCGCAGGCGGGCGGGCGCGGGCGCCTCGACGACGGGGGAAAGCGTCACCTCGCCGGTGAACCAGTCGGCCGGGCCGGTCCGGGCCGGGCGCTGCCCCGCGCGCCAGTGATCCATCGCGGCCTCCCCATCCCGGTCCATCCGGGTGCAGCAAAGCATCCGGCCGTGCCGGGGGCAAGGTCCGCCATGTCGGGCAAGGCGCAGCGGCAGGGCTGGCAGCAGAGCAGCCCCGGCGGTAGGCTCGCGCGGTCGTCACCGGACAAGGGGAGCCCGCCATGACCCGCCGCCACATCTCGACCGGTTCGCCCTTCGAGGCGCAGATCGGCTATTCCCGCGCCGTGGTCGTGGATGGCTGGGTCTTCGCGCTGAACACGATCGCGGGCGCGCTGCACCAGGCCGGCGCGAGTCTCGATGACGTGGTGCGGGTGCGCTACATCCTGCCCGATGCCGCGGACTGGGAGCCCTGCTGGCCCATCGTCTCGGCCGCCTTCGCCCGCGCCCGTCCCGCCGCCACGATGATCTCGGCCGGGTTGCAGACCCCCGAGATGAAGATCGAGATCGAGGTCACCGCCCGGCAGAGCGAACGCGCCCGGGCGTTCCGCCACGCGCCCTGACTGCCGGCAATGCCGCCGGCCCTAGACCTTGCCGCGGGCATCGGTCATATGGGGACAGGGCAACCGGAGGCACCTATGGGCATCCTCAAGACGCTGCTGCGCGCCGTGACCTGGTGGAACGGGCAGACGCTGAACACCCAGCTCTATACCTGGCGCAAGGGCGTCAAGGTGGGCGAGGACGAGGCGGGCAACGTCTTCTACCGCTCGGCCGACGGCAAGCGTCGCTGGGTGATCTTCAACGGCGAGGCCGAGGCCAGCCGCGTGTCGCCCGACTGGCACGGCTGGCTGCACCACACCTGGGACCAGCCGCCGACCGAAGCGCCACCCCGGCGCAAGGCGTGGGAAAAGCCGCATGTCCCGAACCTGACCGGGACCGAGGCCGCGTTCGTGCCGCCGGGGTCGATCCGGCGCCCCGTGCCCGAGCGTCGGCAGGACTACGAGGCCTGGACGCCCGACTGATGGCCGAGAACGCGACAGAGGTTCTGGTCGGCGGCGTCGTGCTTGCGGCCGCGATCGGGTTCACCGTCTATGCGGCGCAGGTGACGGGCCTTGCCCGTGGACAGACGGGCACCTACGAGCTGAACGCAAGCTTCCGGTCGGCCGAAGGCGTGGCCGTCGGCACCGACGTCCGCCTGGCCGGCGTCAAGGTCGGCACCGTCACCCGGCTGGAGCTGAACCCCGAGACGTTCTTTGCCGACGCCACCTTCACGATGGACCGTCGGATCACGCTGCCCGACGACTCCACGGTGTTGATCTCGCAGGAAGGCCTGCTTGGCGGCAACTTCGTCGAGGTCCAGCCGGGCGGATCGCCCTTCGATGTCGAGCCCGGGGGGCTGATCCTCGACACGCAGGGCGCGGTGAGCCTGATCGCGCTTCTGATGAAGATCTTCGCGGGCGAGGATTCGCCGGCCGAGCCGTCACCCTCCGCCCCATGATCCGGGCCGCCTTCACCGTCGCGGCCGCCGGCCTTGTGCTGTGCCTGGCGGGTCCGACCCTCGCCCAGGAGACCGCGCCCCGGCCGCGGCAGAACCCGTCGACCGGTCAGTCGAACCTGTCGGCGGACGAGCAGAACCGCGCGGCGAGCGAGCTTCCGGCCGGGGTGGCGCGGGCCGAAGGCGCATTGCTGCGCGGGCTCGACAAGGTCACCGGGCAGACCCGCGACCTCGAGCTGAAGGAAGGCGACAGTGCGCGGCTCGGGCTCATCACCGTGACGCTGGGGGAATGCCGCTACCCGGCCGACGACCCGGCGTCGAACGCCTATGCCTGGATCACGATCCTCGACGACCGCGCGAACGAGCCCGTGTTCCGCGGGTGGATGATCGCGGCTGCGCCGGCGCTGAGCGCGCTTGACCACGCGCGCTACGATGTCTGGGTCATCCGCTGCAGCATCTCGGGCGGCTGAGGCGGGGCGCCTGGCGCGGCCCAGTCAGCAGCGCCTTGCAGCGCGTCGGCCAGAAGCCCGTGGTAGGCGGCGCGCGTGATCTCGACGGCGCCGAGCGAGGCGAGGTGCGCCGTCAGGAACTGCGTGTCGAAGAGCCTGAAGCCGCCCAGGCGCAGACGGTCGACCAGGTAGGCCAGCGCCACCTTCGAGGCATCGGTCCGGCGCGAGAACATGCTTTCGCCGAAGAACGCCGCGCCCAGCGTCACGCCATAGACCCCGCCGGCCAGCGTTTCACCCTCCCACACCTCGATCGACCGGGCGAAGCCCGCGGCGTGGAGCGCGAGGTAGGCGTCGAAGATCGGCTGGCTGATCCAGGTCTCGTCGCGGTCGGCGCAGCCTTCGAGCACGCCGCGGAAATCGGCATCGACCGTGACACGGTGTGGCCAGCGCAGGATCCGGCGCCGGAGCGAGCGCGCGATGCGGAACCCGTCCAGCGGCAGGATCCCCCTGAGCTTGGGATCGACCCAGAACACCTCGCGCCGGCCGCGCGATTCGGCCATCGGAAAGACGCCCGAGGCATAGCCGCGCAGCAGAAGCTCGGGCGTCAGCGGCGGCGACCGCATGCCGCCCCCCGGTCTACGACAGGTTCTCGGCCAGCCACTTTTCCAGCCAGTGGATCGTGTAGTCCCCCGCCTGGATGTCGGGCTCTTCCAGCAGCTGGCGGAACAGCGGGATCGTGGTGTCGATGCCGTCGACGATGATCTCGCCCAGCGCGCGGCGCAGACGCGCCAGCGCCTCGGGCCGGTCGCGGCCGTGCACGATCAGCTTGCCGATCAGGCTGTCGTAGTAGGGCGGGATGCGGTAGCCGTCGTAGAGCGCGCTGTCCATCCGGACGCCAAGGCCCCCCGGCGCGTGGTACTGGCTGATACGGCCAGGCGAGGGCGCGAAGTTCGGCAGCTTTTCGGCGTTGATGCGGACCTCGATCGCGTGGCCGTTGATCTTCAGGCTCGCCTGGTCGAATTCCATCGGCAGTCCGGCGGCCACCCGGATCTGTTCGCGCACCAGGTCGATGCCGAAGATCGCCTCGGTGACGGGGTGTTCGACCTGCAGGCGGGTGTTCATCTCGATGAAGTAGAACTTCCCGTCCTCGAACAGGTATTCGATCGTGCCCGCGCCGGCATAGCCGATCTCGGCCACGGCGCGGGCGCTGATGCCGCCGATCTCGGCGCGCATCGCCTCGGTGATGACCGGGCCCGGCGCCTCTTCCAGCACCTTCTGGTGACGGCGCTGGAGCGAGCAGTCGCGTTCGCCCAGATGCACTGCACGGCCCTTGCCGTCGCCGAAGATCTGGATCTCGATGTGGCGGGGACGGCCGAGGTACTTCTCGATATAGACCTCGTCGTTGCCGAAGGCGGCCTTCGCCTCGGCGCGAGCGGTGCGGAACGCGGTCTCGAGGTCGGCCTCGGTGCGGGCAAGCTTCATGCCGCGCCCGCCGCCGCCGGCGGTCGCCTTGATGATGACCGGATAGCCGAT
>JALORM010000338.1 GCA_025458985.1 Paracoccaceae bacterium
CCCGCCTACGGCACGATGGCCGACTTCGAGCGCGTGGCGAAGGCGCTGCGTGCGCGGGGCATCTCGCTCTGCGTCGACCTTGTTCTCAACCACACCGCGAAGGAACACGCCTGGGCCCGCGCCGCCGCTGCGGGCGACCCGGCGTTCCGCGACTACTACCTGATCTATGACGACGACCGGCTGCCCAAGGCCTACGAGAGGACCCTTCTCGAGGTCTTTCCCGACAACGCGCCGGGCAACTTCACCTACTACCCCGACTTCGGGAAATGGGTCTGGACCACCTTCAACGAGCACCAGTGGGACCTGAACTGGGCGAACCCCAAGGTGTTCCTCGAGATCGTGGAGATCATGCTGTTCCTCGCCAACCGTGGCGTGGACGTGGTGCGGCTGGATGCGGTGGCCTTCATGTGGAAGCGGATGGGCACGAAGTGCCAGTCCGAGCCCGAGGTTCACATGATCCTGCAGGCGCTGCGGGCGGCAAGCCGGATCGCGGCGCCGGCGGTCATCCACCTGGAAGAGGCAATCGTCTCGCCGGCCGAGATGCTGCCCTACCTCGGGCGCGGGGCGCATGACGGCAAGGAAGGCAACCTTGCCTACCACAACAGCCTTATGGTGCAGTTCTGGTCGGCGCTGGCCAGCCGCGACACGCGGCTGATGACCCACGTCATGGGCACGCACTTCCCCCCGGTGCTGACCAACGCAACCTATGCCACCTATGTCCGCTGCCACGACGACATCGGCTGGGCGGTCACCGACGAGGATGCGGCCGCAGTCGGCCTTTCGGGCTTTGCGCACCGCAGCTTTCTCAGCGACTTCTACGAAGGCAGCTTTCCCGGCAGCTTCGCGAAGGGGGCCCTCTTCCAGGTGAACGAGGCCACCGGCGACAGGCGCATCTCGGGGTCCTGCGCCTCGCTCTGCGGGCTTGAGACGGCGCTGGAGCTGGGTGACGAAGCCGCTGCCGAGATGGCGGTGCAGCGGATCCTGATGGGCCATGCGCTGATCGCGGGCTGGGGCGGCATACCACTTGTCTACATGGGCGACGAACTGGCGCTTCCGAACGACTACAGCTACCGCGACCGCCCCGACCACGCGCACGACAGCCGCTGGGTCCACCGTCCGGTGATGGACTGGCACGCGGCGGCCCTGCGCGAGACGGCCGATACACCCTCGGCCCGCGTTTTCCGCGGCATCCGCCACATCCTCGCGCGCCGCAGGGTCACCCCGGCGCTGCATGCTGCCGTTCCGGCCGAGGTCGTTCCCTGCGAGGCGCCGGGTGTCTTCGCCCTGCTGCGGCGGTCGCCGACGGGGGTGCTGCTCTGCCTCTACAACTTCACCGAAGCCTGGCAGCATCTGCCGCTGGGCTGGGTGCAGGCGCTGGGGGTCGCGGGCCTGCATGACGCGCTGTCGGACGGGCCTGTTGCCCCTCATGGCGAGAACATCGCGCTTGCGCCCTATGCACGGCTCTGGCTGGCGTAGGACGGCCTGGCTGGCAGCGATGGGTGCGCGCGCCCGTCCTAACCGTAGTCGCGCGCGCCGAACAGCGCCGAGCCGACTCGGACATGGGTCGCGCCCTGGGCGATGGCGCGTTCGAAATCGTCGCTCATCCCCATCGACAGGCCAGACAGGCCGTTGCGTGCGGCGATCTTCGCCAGCAACGCGAAGTGCAGCGCCGGTTCCTCGTCGACGGGGGGGATGCACATCAGCCCCATGACCGGCAGGTCCAGCGCACGGCACTCCGCGACGAAGGCGTCGGCCTCGGCGGGCGCGACGCCGGCCTTCTGCGGCTCCTCGCCCGTGTTGACCTGGACGAAAAGCCCGGGGCAATGGCCAAGCTCCTGCGCCAGTCTGGCAAGCGTCTGCGCCAGCTTCGGCCGGTCGAGGGAATGGATCGCCTCGAACAACGCCATCGCCTGACGTGCCTTGTTGGTCTGCAAGGGTCCGATCAGGTGGACCTCGGTGCCGGGAAACCGCTCGCGCAGGGCTGGCCACTTGCCGGCGGCCTCCTGCACCTTGTTTTCGCCGAAGAGGCGGTGGCCCTCTTCCAGCACCGCCTCGACCCGGTCGAGCGGCTGGACCTTCGACACCGCGATCAGCCGGACCGTGCCCGGCGCGCGGCCGGCCTGCGCCTCGGCGGCGGCGATGCGGGCCGTCACATCCCCAAGCCCGCTCATCCCACGTCGCCCAGTTCGTCCAGCAACTCGGACAGGTCCGCCTCAAAGCGGCGCCAGGCGCCCACGGACGAATCGTAGATCGGTTGGCGCACCTGATGGGTGCTGAGCGTCTTCACCTGCCGCGTGTTGCGGTCGTAGTGCAGGCAGGCATCGTCCCAGGGCAGGGCCGCGGCCGCGACCATCGCGCGGGCCTGCCCGTCGAGGTCGGCCACCAGACCCTCGTAGCGGACATGGTGGAAGATGCCGGGGATCGCCTCGTCCCAGAATTCGATGAAGCGGCGGTGGATCTTCCAGTAGCGGGCCAGGTCGCGCAGGTCGTAGGCGTAGAGGTGCTTTCCCGGCGCGAAGACGTTCTTGTAGATCGAGAACAGGATGTCGCGCGGGTCGCGCGCGACCTCGATGATGCGCGCCCCGGGGATCGCCATGCGGACAAGGCCCGCAACCATGTCGGTCTGGATCGACTTGTCGGTGAAGCGGCGGTCGAACTTCAGCGCCTTGCGCGCCCCGGTCCGGTAGGCGGCCGCCAGCCGCGACAGGTCTTCGGGCGAAAGCGTCCCGAGGGGGCGGTAGCTTCCGTCCGGCCGGGCCAGCATGTCGGTGCACTGGCGGAACAGGATCGCCATCTCGCCGCCGCCCTCGACCTGCGGATGGGCCGAGACGATCTGTTCGACCAGCGTGGTGCCCGACCGCGGCAGGCCGCTCACGAAGATCGGGCCGAAGTCGCCGGGCTCGGCCGCGGGATGGCGGCTGTAGTCGTGGCCCCGGAAGGCCTCCAGCAGCGCGTCCAGACGCCGTTCCCGGTCGGCCATGTCGAACGGGTGCAGCCGGCGCATCGCCTCGTTGGCGGGCTTCAGATAGCGGAACACCCGGTCGTGCTGGCCGCTGTCTTCCATCGCCTTGGCCAGCGCGAAGCCCAGATGCGCGCGGGACCGCACCGAAAGCGTGTCCTTCGCCCAGGCGCGTTCCATCGCCGCGACCAGCGGATCGTCGGCCTTGAGCTTCTTCGACCGCAGGAAGACCCGGTAGAGTTCCCCGTCGTCGGGGGCGAGCTCCAGTGCGCGGCGGAACTCGGCCTCGGCCGCCTCGAAGTCGCCGGCCTGCTGGAGGACATGGGCCTTGTCGGCGCGCGGCTTCACCTCGCGCGGGAACATCGCGAT
>JALORM010000339.1 GCA_025458985.1 Paracoccaceae bacterium
GCGCGAGGATCGGCACGAGGATTCCGGCGCGGGACCCCGCGGCGGTCTGCTCCTGGATTTCCTCTTCCATGATCGGTTCGACCATCCCGCCGGCGTGGGTCTGGGCCGACACGAGCGACGCAATTTTTCCCCTGACTTCTTGCACTGCGCCGGTCGGTCCGCCGGCCGGGCCCGGAAGCGAGTCGCCCGGCAAACGGACCGCGCAGTCACGATCACGTTGCCGCAGCGAGCAGCTGACTCACCAGTGTTTTCCGAGGGCAACGCACGAAGGCCGATCGCTGTTGCGGGTCCGCGCCGCCGCTGCCGGCGCGCCATCGCCTGCCGGGCACGGGTAGTCTCTCGTTCAGGCTGTCCGCACGTCGTGGTGGCGCGGCCTTCATGCCCGATATAGGGTGCACGCAGCCGAGGGCGGCGCAGACCGCCCGGCGTCCGGGGCGAAGGCCGTGTCGGCCAAACCGGCCGGAAGCAAGGCCCAGGGAAAAGCCGGACCCAAGCCCGGGGCCAGGGCCGGCGCCAAGGCAGGGGCCATGAAGGCGGCCGCGAAGCCCGCAGCAAAACCGGCAGCGAAACCGGCCGGCAAGCCTGCCGGCAAGCCTGCCGCCGGTGCGGCTCCGGCCGCCCGCGTCGCGGGCGAGCTGCGCAAGAAGGATCTCGTCGCCCGCGTGGCCGAGCGGACCGGCGCCAAGAAGCCCCTGGTCCGCGACGTGGTCGAGGCCGTGCTGGAGGAACTTGGCGCCGCCCTTTCGGACGGCGAGGGCCTGAACCTGCCGCCGTTCGGCAAGGCCAAGGTCAACCGCCACAAGGACCGCGGCGCGGCCGAGGTGCTGGTGGTGAAACTGCGGCGCGGATCGAAGGACGGCGGCGACGGCGAGGGGCTTGCAGAGGCGGGCGACTGAGGGTACGTACGCCCCCGCGGGCGATTAGCTCAGTGGTAGAGCGCTTCGTTCACATCGAAGATGTCGGCAGTTCGAATCTGTCATCGCCCACCATCCGCCACCGCTGACGCTGGCCCCGGCACCGTCCGGGGCCTGTCCATTTCCGGCCTCGCTACCTGAGGATGCCAAGGACGTTGGCATAGTCGTCGGTCCACACCCGGCCGCCATCCGAGGGAAGCGGCAGCCAGCGCCCGTCGGCATCAAGCGGGGCGAGCGTTGCGTCGTCGGCCGCCAGTGCGACGACGACCGAGGCAGTCGCGCCGCTGGTGTCCGATGCATCGGGGAAATGCTTCTGCCAGCGCGCGGCCATGCCGAGCTGCGCCGCCGCGCGCCCAAGAGGCAACTGGATGTCGAAGTAGTTGTTGCTGACGTGGAAGAGCGCGATCCCGCCCTCGGCCAGGCGCGCGCGGTAGAGCTCGATCGCCTCGATCGTGGTCAGGTGCACCGGTACCGCGTCGGACGAGTAGGCATCGATCACCAGCACGTCGAAGCGCAGCCCGTCCTGCGCGGCCAGCACCACCCGCGCATCGCCCAGATGCGTGGGCGCGTCGCCCGCACAGGACGACATGTAGGTGAAAAGCGACGGGTCGCGTGCGATCTCGTCAACCTTGCGGTCGATCTCGTAGAAGTGCCAGTCCTGCCCCGGACGGCGGTAGCAGGCCAGCGCCCCGACCCCCAGGCCGACGATGCCGACGCTGCGCGCGGCCTGCCCGACGGGCGACGACAGGACCTGCCCGAGCGGGCCGCTTTCGTGATAGTAGGTGATCGGCGTGGGTCTGTCTTCGCCGAGGCTGTCGAGCCTCTGCGCCCCGTGGACCGTCGTGCCGTGGGCATAGACGCGTGCCCAGCCGTCGCGGTTCTGCACGGTATGGGCGCCGAAGAAGCTGCGGTCCTTGAGGACCGCCTCCTCCATCGCCATCCAGGCGCCGGTTGCGGCGACAAGGCCCACGCTCAGCACGGTCGTTGCCGCCCGCCCGGCACGCAGCGCGAAACCCGCCCAGACGCAGGCGGCCACCGCGAGCACGGCGGGCGCAGCGGCCGGCCAGGTCAGCAGCGTGCCGAGGACCGCCACGGCCAGGGCGACGGCGCCGGCCACGCCCAGGGCCTGGCGCCGGCCCTCGGGCACGACGAGAAGGGCGGCTGCCATGACGATCACGACCTTGAGTTCGTGGATGTCATCGAAGATCACGGGCGCGAGGATCGAGTTGAAGAGCCCGCCCAGCGCCCCTCCGACCGACATCGCCACATAGAACAGCGTCAGGTGCCGGCCTCCCGGACGCAGTGCGTAGAGGCGGGCATGGGAGGTCAGGGCGACCGCGAAGAAGGCCACCACAAGGAGGATCATGGGGCCGAGCTTCAGCTTGGGCTCGATCGGGCTGCTGGTGGCCAGCACCAGGTAGACCAGCGCCACGACGAAGGCGGCCTGAAGCCCGCGACCCCCGATCAGCGGCCGGCGCGTGAAGACGAGCACGAAGGTCAGAAGGTAGAGCGCAAGCGGCACCACCCAGATCAGCGGCAAGGCCCCGAAGTCGGTGCTGATCTTCGAGGTCACGCCCAGCATCAGCGACGAGGGCACGAAGGCCAGGAACAGCCAGGCCGCGATGCGCGCGGCACCCGGTGCGGCTTCGGGCGCCTGCTGCACGGCGTCTTCCGCAAGGACAGAGCCGCCGCGCGCGGCCATCCCTGCCATCAGGAGCAGCACGCCCAGCGCCGCGAAGCCCCAGGCCCAGGCACGGCCGATCTCGGTCAGACCCAGGATCGGCTCGGCCGCCAGCGGGAAGGCCAGCAGCGCGGCCAGCGAGCCGAGGTTGCTTGCCCCATAGAGGAAATAGGGGTCGGACGCCGAGGGGCCGCCGCTGCGGGCGTACCAGGCCTGGATCAGCGGCGCGTTGGCCGACAGGAATGCAAACGGCAGCCCGACGCCCGCGGCATAGAGCACCAGCGTCTGCCAGGCGGCCGAGCCCGCGGGGTCGTAGCGCCATCCCTCGGGCAGGGCCAGCGGCAGGAAGAGAAGCGCCGCCGCCCAGAGGGTCAGGTGCACCGCCAGCCCGATGCGCTGGGGCACGTGGCGGACAAGGACGTGGGCATAGACGTAACCCGCGATCAGCGCCGTCTGGAAGAACAGCATTGCCGTCGTCCAGACCGCCGGTGCGCCGCCGATCTGCGGCAGCGCGATGCGTGTGAAGAGCGGCTGCACGAAGAACAGCAGCGCCGCGCTGGTGAAGATGGTCAGCGTGAACAGCGCCGGGACGATGCGGGTGGCTGCGACAAGAGGTGCGGCAGGCGATGTGGGGGTCGTCGACACGGGCAGTCCTTCTCCGGAGGCCGATTCAGGGCTCCAGTGTGCCGTTCATTGTGGTCTTTTCATGGTGTTAACCGGGCGCAAGCCGCCACACTGTTCGTGGTTTGCGAACGTTGCCGCCGGCGCAGCATGCCGCGCCACAGATGATTCGCCGTGTGCGGAAAGCGCTTGCGCGCCGGTCGGTCCCGGAGGTAACTGCGCCCGGCGGGTGATTAGCTCAGTTGGTAGAGCGCCTCGTTTACACCGAGGATGTCGGGAGTTCGAGTCTCTCATCACCCACCACGCCTGCTTCCTGCGATTGGGGTAAGGGATGACGAACTCGCCGAAACCGCCGGTCGACCGGCGCGCGGGCACGACGCTGGTCGCCATTTCCGGCGGGATCGGCGCCGGCGAGGCCGTGCGCAGCGCGCCGCGTCCCCCGGGGTACCTGAGCCTGCGCCGGGCGGCCGAGATGGTCGAAGGCGCGGCCTACGATCTTGCGGGGCAGGAGTCGCCCGTCTTCATCTCGCGGCTGATCGAGATCGCCGCGGAACTTGACCGGCACGCGCGCACTGCGCCCGGATTGGCCGGCCGCGAGGCGGTTCGCGTCGACTGACGGCCCCGGCTGCCTGCGCGGCGGGCGACTGCCTGCCCGAGGAGGCCACGATGAGCTGGAACCCCGCGCTCGACCCCGACTGCCCGACGGGCGAGGGCGTCGATGCCATCGAAACCGTGATCGTGCCGCGCGCCCGCGACCTCGGCGGGTTCGAGGTGCGCCGGGCGCTCCCGGCGCCGCGCCGGCAGATGGTTGGCCCGTTCATCTTCTTCGACCAGATGGGCCCGGCCGAGTTCGTGACGGGGCAGGGGATCGACGTGCGCCCGCACCCCCACATCGGGCTGGCGACCGTCACCTACCTCTACCGCGGCCGGATGCACCACCGCGACAGCCTCGGCACCGACCAGTGGATCGAACCCGGCGCGGTCAACTGGATGGTCGCCGGGCACGGCATCACCCATTCCGAACGGACCGACGGCGCGGCGCGGGCCGCCCCGATGAGCCTGTTCGGGATCCAGACCTGGGTGGCGTTGCCCGCCGGCGCCGAGGACGGCGCGGCCTCGTTCCAGCATGCCGGCGCGACCGACCTGCCCGAGCTTGCGGGCGAAGGCAAGACGGTGCGGCTGATCCTGGGCCATGCCTGGGGGGAACGCGCGCCGGTGGCGGTCGCCTCCGAGACGTTCTATGCCGATGCGGTTCTTGCCCCGGGTGCAGCGATCCCGCTGCCCGACGATCACGAGGACCGCGGCGCCTATGTCGTCGAGGGGAGCGTCGAGGTCGCGGGCGAGGGCTTCGAGGCCGGCCGGATGATGGTGTTCCGCCCCGGCGACCGGGTGTCGCTGCGCGCCGGGCCAAAGGGCGCGCGGCTCATGCTGCTGGGCGGCGCGACGCTTGAGGGGCCGCGCTTCATCTGGTGGAACTTCGTTGCGTCCTCTCGCGAGCGCATCGAGGCGGCGAAGGAGGCGTGGCGCGCAGGCGACTGGGACCACGGCCGTTTCCGCCTGCCGCCCGGCGA
>JALORM010000019.1 GCA_025458985.1 Paracoccaceae bacterium
GCCCGCAGCCACGACGTCACCTTCCTCGACCAGGATCTCGGTAACGCGCCCTCCCAGTTCGAACCCCAGGTCGGTCTGCGCCGCTGCCTCGATCTGTCCGGTAAACCGGCGCGTGACGGAATAGCCGTCGACAGGGGCAACGACCGTGATTCCAACCGGAGTCACAGGGGCGGTCTGGCCCGCGGCCTCGTTGGGTTGCCTTGCGATCATCGCGTATCCGGCAAGTCCCGCCGCCCCTGCACCGCCGAAGACACCCAAGGTCACGGCAAGTGTCAGGGCCCGTCGCAGTGTCTTTCGGATACCCTGTGGTGCTTTGGCCGCCATCTTCGCATGCTCCACCCAAGTGAGTGTCGCTTACATATGTTAGAATCACTCACTCTGGCAAGCTGTCGCGTCGCCTCTTGATCGGGAAAGTAAGGATTGCTAACTTTGACAGGGAGAATGCGGGAAGGAACGCCCCAAGGAATGACCGATAAACCCGCAGTCCGGACGGCCTATCATCATGGCGATCTGCGCGCGCAGTTGATCGAAGCGGTGCGGGATCTGGTCGAACGTCACGGCCCCGACGGCTTTTCCGTGGCCGAGGCCGCGCGGCGCGCGGGCGTGAGTTCAGCCGCGCCCTACAAGCATTTCAAGGACCGCCCTGAGATTCTGCGTGGCGTGGTCAGCGAAGCGATGGACCGCCTGCGTGCCGGAATGGAGGCAGGGGCGGCGGCTTACCCCCATGGATCGATCGAGGCCGTTGCCGCCGTCGGCCGCGCCTATGTCAGCTTTGCCCGGGCCGAGCCGGGGGTGTTCCGCCTGGTCTTCGGGCTGACCGAGGGCCACGCGGATGCCCCCGACCTGCAGGCCAAGGGTCAAGGCTGCTTTGGCGTGGTCCTGCATGCCACGGCGGCCTGCCTGCACCTGCAGCCCGACGACCGCGAGGTGCAGTCACGCGCCTACATGCTCTGGTCGTTTGTCCACGGCCATTCCTTCTTGACCATCGACCAGAAGTCGACGGTGGCCAGCGCCCGGATCGACGACTGGACCTACCTGATGACCGTCAGTCGCGCGATCCTCGGGCAGCCGGTCCAACCCTGAGGCATTCGCCGACTTCATCACGGGAAGGAATTGCTGCCGACCGCTCGCCGGCTGCATGGCATCATGAACGCCCCCGCGAGGCGGCCCCCGGACAACGCGCATCCGTTCTGTTTGACGAAGGCCAAACCCGGGGCATCCAGACGCCCCGCACTTGGGTCGACGAGATCACGGCCCCCACCCCCACAACGCCAGCGAATCTGGCGCGGTGATCGCGGAGACGAAGGGATTCGAACCCTCGAGACGGTTTCCCGTCTGCACCCTTAGCAGGGGTGTGCCTTCGACCACTCGGCCACGTCTCCGCCGACCCGTTTAGCGGCAAGGCGCGGTCGCGACAAGTCGGATCGGGCGTCTCAGGCGTTGAAGAGGAAGTGCAGCACGTCGCCGTCCCTGACGGCATAGGTCTTCCCCTCCACGCGCAGCTTTCCGGCCTCGCGCGCGCGCGCTTCGCCGCCGAGGGCGACGTAGTCGTCGTAGGCGATGGTCTCGGCGCGAATGAAGCCGCGCTCGAAGTCGCCATGGATCACGCCGGCGGCCTGCGGCGCCAGGGTGCCCTTGGCGATCGTCCAGGCGCGGGCCTCCTTCGGCCCCGCGGTGAAGTAGGTCTGCAGGCCGAGAAGGTCGTAGCCCGCGCGGATCAGCCGGTCGAGGCCCGCTTCCTCCAGCCCCAGCGTCTCAAGGAACTCTGCCTGCTCGGCGGGGTCGAGCTGGGCGATCTCCTCCTCGATCCTGGCCGAGATCACGACGCTTGCCGCGCCCTCGGCGGCAGCCTTCCCGGCCACCTTCTGCGACAGCGCGTTGCCCGCCGCCGCCTCGTCCTCGCCCACGTTGCAGACATAGAGGACGGGCTTCTGCGTCAGAAGCTGAAGG
The DNA here is from genome assembly GCA_025458985.1 of Paracoccaceae bacterium. Classification (GTDB taxonomy): domain Bacteria; phylum Pseudomonadota; class Alphaproteobacteria; order Rhodobacterales; family Rhodobacteraceae; genus JALORM01. The sequence continues at coordinate 1,951 of JALORM010000019.1, forward strand.
CTTTCCCAGGTGCGCCGGTCCTCGTCGGCCACGGCCACCGTGCGCGCGGGCCTGCCGCCCTCCAGGGCGGCCTTCGCCGCCAGCAGCAGCCGCTCCTGCGCGACCGCCTCCTTGTCGCCGCCCTTGACCTTGCGGACGAGGCCCGAAAGGCGCCGCTCGATCGATTCCAGGTCGGCGATCATCAGCTCGGTCTCGATCGTCTCGATGTCCGAGATCGGGTCGACCCGGCCTTCGACATGGGTCACGTCGCCGTCCTCGAAGCAGCGCACGACATGGGCGATGGCATCGCATTCGCGGATGTTGGCAAGGAACTGGTTGCCGAGGCCCTCGCCCTTCGAGGCGCCCTTCACCAGCCCCGCGATGTCGACGAAGGTCATCCGGGTGGGGATGATCTGCTTCGATCCGGCGATCTCGGCCAGCTTGTCCAGCCGCGCGTCGGGCACGGCAACCTCGCCCACGTTGGGCTCGATGGTGCAGAAGGGGAAGTTCGCGGCCTGCGCGGCGGCGGTGCGCGTCAGGGCGTTGAACAGCGTCGACTTGCCGACGTTCGGCAGCCCCACGATTCCGGTCTTGAAGCCCATCCCGTCCGCTCCGCATGCACCGCGCCCGCGCTTCTAGGGCGGCGGGCCGGCCTGTGCAAGAAGCGCTTCGCGCCGGGGCCCGGAGGCGCTAGGCTCTGGGCGGGAGGAGCGCACGCGATGGCCCTGATCCCCTACCTTTTCTTCGACGGCACCTGCGAGGCGGCGCTGGAGTTCTACGCCGAGGTGTTCGGCGGCACCGTCGAGGAGGTGATGCGCTACGGCGATCTGCCGCCCGGCGAGGGCGAGGTGCCCGAAGGCCGCGGCAACCTTGTGATGAACGCGACCTTCCGGGCCGGAGAGGCGGTGCTGATGGCATCCGACGCGATGGAGCCCGGCGCACCGGAACGGCAGGGCGTCAGTCTCTACATGGGGTTTGACGACATCGACCGGGCCCGGCGGGTGTTCCTGCGGCTGTCCAAGGGCGGGACGGTCCTGATGCCCTTTGCGCCCACCTTCTGGGCCGCGGGCTTCGGCCGCTGTCGCGACCGCTTCGGAACCGACTGGATGATCGGGGTCGATGCGCCGCCGGCGGTGCCGGACGGGGCACCCGACCCCGCTTGATTTCCCCCGTGCGCTCCGGCAACAGGGTCAGGGGAGCGCAGGGGGAGGGGACGATGACCCGGATCGACGCGACGTTCGCGCGGCTGAAGGCCGAGGGTCGCAAGGCCTTTGTCGCCTATGTCATGGCGGGCGACCCCGATTACGACACGTCGCTGGCCATCGTGAAGGGGCTTCCCGGCGCGGGCGTCGACGTGATCGAGCTCGGGATGCCCTTCACCGATCCCATGGCCGACGGCCCGACGATCCAGCTGGCCGGGCAGCGGGCGCTGGAAGGTGGCCAGACGCTCCAGAAGACGCTCGACATGGCTGCCGAGTTCCGAAAGGGCGACCAGACCACGCCGATCGTTATGATGGGCTACTACAACCCTATCTTCTCGCGCGGGGTCGACCGGTTCCTCGCCGACGCGAAGGCCGCCGGGATCGACGGGCTGATCGTCGTCGACCTGCCCCCCGAAGAGGACGAGGAGTTGTGCATTCCCGCCCAGCAGGCGGGACTGAACTTCATCCGGCTTGCCACGCCGACGACCGACGACCGGCGGCTGCCCAAGGTGCTGCAGAACACCAGCGGCTTCGTCTACTATGTCTCGATCACCGGAATCACCGGCGCTGCGGCGGCCCAGGCGGCCGAGGTCGGGCCCGAGGTCGCCCGGATCAAGCGCCAGACCGACCTGCCGCTGATCGTGGGCTTCGGCATCCGCACGCCCGAGACGGCCCAGGCCATTGCCGGCGTGGCCGACGGGGCGGTTGTCGGCACGGCCATCGTCAAGCTGGTGGAAGAGGGGCGCCCCGTGCCCGAGATCCTCGGCTTCGTGAAGAGCCTCGCGGACGGCGCGCACCGGGCCTGACCGGCGCCTCTGAGGCCCAACCCGCGACAATCGCATTCCGTCGCCCGCGCGCGTCTGGCCCGGATTGCCAGCCCGCGCGCCGATTGGTAAGTCCGGCTGACCACTTCGGGAAGGAGAGGCTGCCGATGCCCGTCATCACCGAGATCGCGGACCTCAAGCGTCTCTACCGCCGGCGCGTGCCCCGGATGTTCTACGACTACTGCGAAAGCGGGTCCTGGAGCGAGCAGACCTTCCGCGACAACAGTTCGGACTTCGACCTGATCCGCCTGCGTCAGCGCGTTGCGGTCGACATGGAGGGGCGGACGACCGAAACCACGATGGCCGGCCAGACCGTCGCCATGCCGGTGGCGCTGGCGCCTGTGGGCCTGACCGGCATGCAGCACGCCGACGGCGAGATCCTGGCGGCCAAGGCGGCGGCGAAGAAGGGCGTGCCGTTCACGCTGTCGACGATGTCGATCTGCTCGATCGAGGATGTCGCGGGCTACACCGACGCGCCGTTCTGGTTCCAGCTCTACGTGATGCGCGACGAGGATTACCTTCGCCGCCTGATCGACCGGGCGAAGGCCGCGAAGTGCTCGGCCCTGGTGCTGACGCTTGACCTGCAGATCCTCGGGCAGCGCCATCGCGACCTCAAGAACGGCCTTTCGGCGCCACCGAAGCTCACGATCCCGACGATGCTGAACCTTGCCACCAAGTGGCGCTGGGGCCTCGAGATGCTGGCTACGAAGCGCCGGGGCTTCGGCAACATCGTGGGCCATGCCAAGGGCGTGGACGACCCTTCCAGCCTGATGACCTGGGTCGCGCAGCAGTTCGACCCCCGACTCGACTGGGAAAAGGTGAAGGCCATCAAGAAGATGTGGGGCGGCCCGCTGATCCTGAAGGGCATCCTCGACCCCGAGGACGCGAAGGCGGCGCTGTCGGTGGGGGCCGATGCCATCGTGGTCTCGAACCACGGCGGGCGCCAGCTCGACGGGGCGCTGTCGTCGATCCGGGCGCTGCCGCCGATCCTCGATGCGGTCGGCGACAAGGCCGAGCTGCACCTCGACAGCGGCATCCGCTCGGGGCAGGACGTCCTGAAGGCGCTCGCCATGGGGGCACGCGGCACCTATATCGGGCGCGCCTTCGTCTACGGCCTCGGCGCCATGGGCCAGCAGGGGGTCGAGATCGCGCTCGACGTGATCCGCAAGGAGCTGGACACCACGATGGCGCTCTGCGGGCGCAAGCACGTGACCGAGCTTGACCGCGACATCCTTCTGGTCCCCGAGGATTTCGCGGGGCGTTGGCTCAGTTCCGCGAAGCCCGCAGCGGCAAAAGCAGCAAGGGCACGCTGAGCATCATCAGCGCGATCAGCCCGAACGAGGCGCGCAGGCCCAGCGCCTCGGACACGAAGCCCATCGTGGGCGGCCCGACGAAGAAGCCGAAGTAGCCGATCGTCGCCACCCGGCTGATGGCCAGCGCCCGGTCGCGCGCCCGGACCATCTGCCCGGCCAGCGCCAGCGCCAGCGGCGCGGTCACCGACACTCCCAGGCCGAGGATCCCGAAGCCGAGATAGGCAAGCTCCGGCGAAGGCGCCTGCGCTGCGATTGCCGCCCCGGTGCCGGCGACCAGCGCGGCCAGAAGGATCACCTGCCGCTCGCGCCCGCGCGGGGTCACGAAGTGCCCCGTCAGACGCCCCACGCCCATGGTCAGGCCCAGGATCGTCGGCCCAAGCGCCCCCTCGGCCGCGCGGCCGCCCAGCGTCCGCTCGATATGCAGCGCCGACCAGGTCTCGGTCGCGTTCTCGGTCATGAAGGCGAACAGCGTGATGAGCCCCGCCCACACGACGACCTGCCCGAAGCCGCGACCCGAGGCGTTCGGCTCGTCCTCCCCGTCGTGAGGGTCGGGTCCAAGCCACAGCTGGGTCGAGATCGCAACCGTGATCAGGCCCAGCACCGCGAAGACATAGGGGGGCGTCACCCCGGCCTCGCGCGCCAGCCCGGCAGAAAACGCCGACGCGGCATAGGCGAACGAGAAGGTCGCGTGATTGAGGTTCATCAGCGCGGTATCGTGGCGCGCCTCGATCTGGCTGACGCGGGCGTTCATCACCACGTCCAGAAGCCCGGTGAAGCCCGCAGCCAGGAACATCGCGACCGCGAAGACCGCCACCCCCGGCGCAAGCCCTGGAAGCTGGAACGCCGCCGCTGCGCCCAGCGCGGCGAAGGGCATGGTGCGGATGCGCAGTACCGCGTCGATCCGGGGCGCCAGCCACATCGCGCTGACCGCGCCCGCCGCGCCGCATAGCAGCGTCAGGCCGAACACTCCGTCGTCGGCGCCGATGCCCTGCTTGATGTCAGGCACTTGCGCCGCGAACGCGCCCCAGAATATGCCCACCACCGCAAAGGCGGGCAGCGGGGCGCGGCTGAGCGCGATGGACCGGGTAAGCGACATGGAACCGATCTCTATCCCAGCCGGCGGTGGCCGCAAGACCCGTGGCGGATGCGAATCCCCTTTCCAACACGGCGCAAGCCGTCTATAGGCACGCCCTCGTGCGGGCCTGCACCCTTGGAGGAGGTCCCGCGTCTGACAAACTGGAGAAGACCCATGGCCGGTGAGATCCCCGATCTGATCGCCACGGTACGGACGGGGACAGGCAAGGGGGCCGCCCGTCAGGCTCGCCGCAACGGCGACGTACCTGGCGTAGTCTATGGCGGAGGCGCAGAGCCGCTTCCGCTTTCCCTCGATTACAACTACCTTCTGAAGCACCTCAAGGCGGGCCGCTTCCTGTCGACGCTGTTCAACCTGAAGGTCGACGGGCACGACGACGTCCGCGTCATCTGCCGCGGCGTGCAGCGTGACGTGGTCAAGGACAAGCCCACGCATGTCGACCTGATGCGCCTGCGCCGGACCAGCCGGATCAAGCTGTTCATCCACGTCGACTTCGAGAACCACGAGAAGGCGCCCGGCCTGAAGAAGGGCGGAACCCTCGTGATCGTGCGCCCCGAGGTCGAGCTCGAGGTGACCGCCGGCGACATTCCCGAACGCCTCGTCGTCGACCTGTCGGGCCGCGACATCGGCGATGTCATCCACATCGACGACATCGCGCTGCCCGCTGGCGCGACGCCCACGATCAAGCGCAACTTCGTCATCGCCAACATCTCGGCGCCGTCGGGCCTGCGCTCGGCCGAAAGCGGCGAGGCCGACGAGGGCGCCGAGGGCTGATCCTTCGGCAGCAAACGGTCTGGCGGGGGGCTTGCGGGCTCTCCGCCGTACCCATCCCTCGCGGATGCGATCCTAGGCCGTGATCGCCTGCACCGATCCGAAGCATTCGAGCTCGGGTGGCCCGAGATACAGGTCCGCATGCGCGCCCGCGCCCCTGTGCGCCGCGCGGAACGCGTCCGACCGCGTCCAGTCGCGGAACGCGGCCTCGCTTTCCCACAGCGTATGCGAGGCATAGAGCACATGGTCCTCCTGCGCCGGCCCCTTCATCAGGTGAAACGAGACGAAGCCCGGCACCTGCGGCAGATGGCTGTCGCGCATCGTCCAGACGGCCTCGAACTCGGCCTCGCGACCGGGCTTGATACGGAAGCGGTTCATCGTAAGGTACATCGGGCACTCCGTTCCTTTGCGGTGGCCGCTGGCGAAGGGCTGGCGCAGACCGAGGTTTCGTTGCAGGAAAGGCCAAGGTCAAGAGCAGGGACCTGGCGGCAACAGGACGCTCCAGTGCGCCCGTTCCCTGTCGTACCGGTCGGGTCGCGCCCCAGTGGAGGACCGCAATGCGGCTGTTCGTAGGCCTCGGGAACCCCGGGGCGAAGTACGCCGGGCACCGGCACAACATCGGCTTCATGGCGATGGACCGGATCGCCGCAGACCATGGCTTCGGCCCGTGGCGGAAGGCCTTCAAGGGCCAGGTCGCCGAAGGGCGGCTGGGCGCTGCCAAGCTCCTGCTGCTGAAGCCCGAGACCTTCATGAACCTGTCGGGCGAGGCCGTGCGGGCCGCCATGGATTTCTACAAGCTGACGCCGGCCGACATCGTGGTGTTCCATGACGAGCTTGACCTGGCCCCGGGCAGGGTGCGCGTCAAGCAGGGCGGTGGGCACGCCGGACACAACGGCCTGCGCTCACTCCACCAGCATATCGGCGAGGGCTACGGCCGGGTGCGGATCGGAATCGGCCACCCCGGCCACAAGGACCGCGTCTCGGGCTACGTGCTGAGCGATTTTGCCAAGGCCGAGGAGGCGCTGGTCGACGACATCCTGCGCGGCATCTCGGACGGGGCCGAGGCGCTGGCAGCCGGCGATGCGGCAGGTTTCCAGAACAAGGTCGCGCTGCGCGTGTCGCCGCCGCGCTCGGGCGGCGACAAGCCTGCGGGCGCCGCACCGCCCCAGGCGGCGGACAAGCCCGCACCCGACGCCGCGTCCGGCCCCGACACTCGGTCGATGCTGCAGCGCCTCGCCGAGCGGTTCCGGTGAGCCTGCGCGCGGCCTTCGCCGACCAGGCCCGGCATTGCGCCGCGCTCGGCTCGCCCTTCATGGCACGGCTGATGACCCTTGCGGGTGATCGTCTGACGGCCGACGGGCCCGTCGGCGAACGCCTCTTCGCCTGGGAGGGCGACCTGTCGGCCAGCGGCCAGTCGGTTCCGCTGCGTCTTGCCGGCGCGCTGCATGCGCTGGTCCTGACGGGCGACCCGTTGGGCCGCGCCTACCCTCCGGCCGAAGCGGATGACGACACGCTCTGGGCGGCCGTGGACCGCGCCCTTCACGACCGCGCCGGGCAGGTCCTCGACTGGCTCGACCGCCCGCCCCAGACCAACGAGGTGCGCCGGTCGGCCGCGCTGATCGCCGCGGCGTCCTGGCTGGCGGCACGCGTGGGCCTGCCGCTCAGGCTCTGGGAACTCGGGGCAAGCGCTGGCCTGAACCTCATGTTCGACCGCTTCGCCCTGCAGGCGGGCGGCGTCAGGCTCGGCCCCGAGGATGCCGCTCTGACCCTTGCACCGGACTGGCGCGGCCCGCCCCCGCCGGTCGCGCCGCTCCGCGTGCTTGGCCGGCGCGGTGTGGACCTGGCGCCGATCGATCCGCAGACAGCCGAGGGCAGGTTGCGCCTTCTGGCCTATCTTTGGCCCGACCAGCCCGCGCGGCGGGCGCTGACCGAAGCGGCGATCGCCGTGGCGCAGGCGCCGGTCGACCAGGGGGATGCCGTCGACTGGCTCGCCGAGCGGGTCCGGCCGGAAGAGGGGGTGCTCAACCTGTGTTGCCATACGGTCGCCTGGCAATACTTTCCCGAAGAGACGAAGGCGCGCGGCGAAGCCGTGCTGGCTGCCGCAGGGGCACGGGCCACACCTTCCGCCCCTGTCGCGCGGATCGCGATGGAGGCGGATGGCCGGGCACCGGGCGCCGCGATTGGGGTACAGCTCTGGCCCGCAGGCGCAACGGTGGCGCTTGGCCGCGCGGATTTCCACGGTCGCTGGATCGACTGGGCGCCCGCAACAGAAGGGCAGGAGGGGGTCGGATGGACAAGTCTCTGAACGTGCTGGGAAAGCCGCTTGCCGAGTGCTCGACCGATCCGCTGACGGGATTCTACCGCAACGGCTGCTGCGACACCGGCCCCGGGGACCGCGGAAGCCACACGGTCTGCGCCGTGATGACCGAGGAGTTCCTGGCCTTTTCCAAGTATGTCGGCAACGACCTGTCGACCCCGCGGCCGGAGTTCCGCTTTCCGGGTCTCAAGCCCGGGGATCGCTGGTGCCTCTGCGCCAGCCGTTTTCTGCAGGCCCACGACGAAGGCTGTGCGCCCAGGGTGAACCTGCAGGCCACGCATCGGCGGGCTCTCGACATCGTGCCGCTGGACGTGCTCGAGGCCCACCGCGCCGACGCGTGAGCCCGGGCGCCGGGCAGGTGGCCGGAGGGTTGAAGACCTTCCAGGCGGCGACCGTCGGCGCGATGCTCAGGCTGCGGGGGGTGTGCCGCCGCCGCCGTCGCGGATGACCTCGATCCGGACTTTCGTCAGGAACGCCGCAAGCGCCCCCAGGGCCGCAAGAAGCGGTGCCGCCAGCACGAGCGCGCCCCCGGCCACCGCGCCGATGGTCAGCGGGATCTCGAGCACGAGGTCTCCGTCCGGTTCGGTGATGCGGATGCGGCGGACCTGACCTTCGGCCGCAAGCTTCTTGACCCGTTCCACGAGTTCGGTACCGGCAACCTCGATCTCGTCTGTCCAGTGCCGATCCTTCCGCGCGGGCGTCTCGCCTGCCTCGGTTGCCTCGGGGGCGGCGTTCTCTGGCTTGTCAGCATGGTTGGTGGGCATTGTGGAACTCCTTCCGCAGCAGGACGCGATCAGGATAGACGCGCGCTGCGACCGCGCCATGACATGCGTCAATCGACGGCGCGATCAGAATGCGCCGAACAGGTAAAGCAGGATGATGATTGGGATCGGGATGCCGATCAGCCAGGCAAGAATGCCCTTCATGGCGTGGTCCTCCGGTACTGTTGTTCCGCAGAACGCAAGCCGGGGCCGCCGGGTTCCGCCTGTCACAGGCGCGATGGGCCGGGGCGGTCACCCGCGCCGGCCCGGAAGTTCAAGCGATCAGGCGAGCGCCAGGTTGGTCGCGCTCTCGCGGCCGTCGCGGCCGGCCTCGATGTCGAAGGTCACCTTCTGGCCGTCGTTCAGGCCGCGCAGACCCGCGCGCTCGACCGCCGAGATGTGGACGAACACGTCCTTGCGTCCGCCTTCCGGCTCGATGAAGCCGAAGCCTTTGGTGGCGTTGAACCATTTCACGGTGCCGGTGGCCATCGTGAAGTCTCCTCTAGATGCGCTGCCCGCGGGAGTGCGGCAGCCCGGCCAGTCAGTTCGGGATCGATAGACTGAAGCCGCAGAGGGAGACAGTGTCGAAAGAGAACGTCGTCGCGCGCATTACATGGGGCATCCGGCCCCGGATTGCAAGGAAATTGCCAGCGGCGGCAGCCCTCCGGCGCGCGGAATGGCGCTGGTCCGTGCTATGCTGACGCTGCCGGTTCGGTCCGGCACGGCAACCGGCAGGGGAGGAACGATCATGCCCTATGTCACGATCACCACATGGGAGGTGCCCGATGGCGTCGCCCAGGAGGTCAGCCTGCGGAACCTGAAGGAGAAGCGCCTGCCTGCGCTGAGGGAACTCGGCGCCACGCGCGTCACCGTCCTGCGCACCAGCGACCGCACCACCGCGGCGGTGTCGGAATGGCCCGACCGGCGGACCCGGGACGAGGCGCTGGCGATGATCGAACTGGTCCGCGGCAAGCTGCACAGCGAGGACGGATCGCGCATGACGGGCGAATTGCGCGGTGACGTGATCGCTCAGTTGTGAGGCCGTGGGAAAGGCGCACGCCATGTCCGGGCACCGGATCTTTTCGACCGCGTTTGCGGCGGTCTATCCGCTCTACCTTGCCAAGGCCGAGCGCAAGGGGCGCAGCCGGGCCGAAGTCGATGCCGTGATCGCATGGCTGACCGGCTACGACGCCGACGGCCTTGCCGCGCAGATCGATTGCGGGGCGGACTTCGCGACCTTCTTCGCCGAGGCGCCGGCGATGAACCCCGCGCGGTCGGAAGTCACCGGCCTTGTCTGTGGCGTTCGCGTCGAACAGGTCGCGGACCCGCTGATGCGCGAGATTCGCATCCTCGACAAGCTGGTGGACGAACTGGCGAAGGGCCGGCCGTTGGAAAGGGTGCTGCGGCAGGGCTGAGCGCGGCGCGGGGCTACTCCTGGATGCCCTGCAGCCAGGCCACGAGGTCGGCGATCGGCTTCGAGGTCATGATGGGCTGGCCGTCCTCGGCCTTGATCGGCGTATCGGCGCCCTGGAAGAACTCGCCGAACAGAGGCATGTCCCCGCCATGCGCCAGAAGCGGGTCGCGCCCGTCGATCTGGAAGACCACCCGCGCGATGGGAAACACGCCCGCGTTGCCGGACGAAAGCTGCGTCAGGTCGGCCGGCAGCACGTTCAGGATCGGCGCCATGCGGCCGTCGCCGCGGCCTTCGGTCCCGTGGCAGGCCGAGCAGTAGGTCGCGAAGAGCTCGCCCCCTTCCATCGCGTCGCCCGGCTCGATGTCCTGTGCCTGGGCGGGAAGGGCGATCAGAAGGGCAAGGGTCAGGGCGCGTTTCATCATGGGTCCTCCGGTCCGGTGACGACAAGGCTGCCATTCCCGCTTCGGCGCTGCCTTGACCGGCATCAAGCCAGTGCGGCGGCGAGGGCGGTTTCCAGCGCGGGGATCAGCTCTTCCGGCGGCTCGCAGCCGACCGACAGACGCACGTACCCCGGCGGCACCGCGTCGCCCCAGCGTGCCCGCCGCTCGGCCGAGCTGTGCACGCCGCCGAACGAGGTGGCCGGGCGCAGGTAGGGGCAGGCGGCGATGAAGGCCTCGGCCGCGGCTTCCGACGGCAGCGTCAGCCCGATGAGAAAGCCCATCCGGGCCATCTGGGAGCGTGCCAGGTTGTGGGAGGGGTGGCCTGGCAGGCCGGGGTAGCGGACCTCGACGCCCGGGGTCGCGGCCAGCCGCACGGCCGCCGCCCCGGCAGTGTCGCACATCCGCGCGAAGCGGAGTTCCAGCGTCTCGAGACTGCGGTGCGTGAGCCAGGCCTCGAACGGCCCCGGGATCGCGCCCGAGATCCGCCGCCAGTCGCGCAGGGCGGCAACCAGCGCGGGATCGCGGCTGGCGGCATGGCCCATCAGCACGTCGGAATGCCCGCCGGGCGCCTTGGTGTCGGCCGCCACCACGATGTCGGCCCCATGGTCCAGAGGCCGCTGGCCGAAGGGGGTCATCGTGGTATTGTCGGCGATGACAAGCGCGCCCTCCGCCCGTGCTCTGGCCGCGATGTCGGCGATGTCGCAGAGGTCGAGCCCAGGGTTCGACGGCGTTTCCAGATAGACCACCCGGTAGCCTGCGAAGCTGCCCTCGGCGAAGCGGGCAGTGGGTCTCTGATCGACACCAACGCCGAAGCGTTCCAGCACCCGCTCGGCCAGCAGCCGGGTCACGTAATATCCGTCGGACGGGACCAGCAGCCGGTCGCCCGCCTTGAGCGTGGCGAACAGCGCGGCCGAGATTGCGGCCATCCCGGACGGAAAGGCGACCGCCTCGGCTGCCTCCAGATGTCCGAGCGCATGCTCCAGCGCCTCCCACGTCGGGTTGTCGGTGCGCCCGTAGACGGCGTGGCCGGTGCCGGCGCCGGGGGCGTGGTACATCGCGGCCAGGGTCAGGGGCGGCGGGAGCGGGTCGCCGGGGGCGAGGTCCCTTCGTCCATCCTGCGCCTCCTCCCGGGCAAGTCCCGACAAATCAGGCCCTTGACACTATGCCAGTGCCTGCCGGGCGCAAGCCCCGGGGGCCCCGATTGCCGAAGATCGGGCCCGGGATGACGCAGGCTCGAGCGCCGGGCAGAGGCGCCGACAGCGCGAAAACGACCCGGCACCGGACGTGCACCGGATGTGCACCGGGCGTGCACCGACGCGGCGCGGGTCGGGGCGGCGGGCCTGCCTCAGGCCCGCGGGGCGCGGATCCGTCCCGAGAGGACCGCGACCACCCGGATCACCAGGATGTAGAGCATCCAGAGCATCAGCATCATCGACACGAGCATGGGCCAGAGCCCGACGGCCGCGGGGTCGAAGCGCACTTCGGGGATGATCCGCAGGATGAGGAGGCCGTAGGCCAGCGCCGGCGGCACCGCCAGCACCAGCCCCAGCCGCCCCCGGTCCGCCCCGCCGACCCGCACCGCATGCCGCGTCAGCGTGAACATGCCCCAGCCGATCAGGCCGAGGACGAACGCGAGGACAAGCCAGAGGACAGCGGGGGCCATGGGTGCCTTGCACGGGTGTCAGGTCGCGCGGGAGGCTAGGCGGAGAATGTGGCGCCGGTGGGGCGGGAACGCGAGTCCGTTGGCCGGCGTTGGGGGCAGAGACAACAAGGAGACAGCCATGCCGACCCTCAGGACCACCCTCGCCGCCGTTCTGGCC
>JALORM010000340.1 GCA_025458985.1 Paracoccaceae bacterium
CGCGTCCTCGATGATGTGAAACCCGCCGTCGGCCTTGCGACCCGCGACCACAATCCCGATGCTGTCTGCCCGTTCGTCTGCCGATCCGCTGGCGCCAGACGGGTCGACCGCGACCACCACGCGCGCCATGTCGCCGGGTGTCTCGGCCGTGCGGATCATCTCGCGCGTCCAGAGCGCACCCGGCACGTCGTCGAGGATCTCGGCGTACAGCTCCTGCCGACCGAGGCGCGTGCCCTCGTATTGCTCGCGCACCTGTTCCAGAAACGACGGTGCGAGGTTGGCCGCGTTGTCGAACGTCGACCCGCGCGACACGACCGATTTCGGGTGCGCCATCAGTCGGCGCAGAAGCGGCGACGGCTTGGGCGTCGTGGTCACCAGCGTCTGCGGGTGATCCCCGAGGCGCAGGCCGAACATGGCCATGTCCCATGTGTCCTGCAGGCGCGTCCACGCGGCCAGTTCGTCGGCCCACATCGCGTCATGCTGCGGCCCGCGAAGGCGTTCCGGTTCCTCTGCCGAGAATAGCGCGGCCTGCGCGCCGTTCGCCCAGGTCACGCGCCGCTTCGACGGTTCGTATAGCGGGCGGCCGAGATGCGCGCCGTGCCGGTCCGTGTCCTGTTTCCAGCACACCGCCAGAAGCCCGGACTCGCCTTCGACCATCACGTCACGAGCGTCGCCCGCGGTCGGCGCGATCAGCGCGATCCGGCCGCACCCGGATTTCACCTTGCCGCGGACCCACTCGGCCCCGGATCGCGTCTTGCCTGCACCCCGGCCTGCGACGAAGAGCCAGTTCTGCCACGGCCCCTCGGGCGCAAGCTGCGACGGCCGCGCCCAGAACGGCCAGTGCCAGTTAAGCGCCGCCCTCTGTGCCGGTGTCAGTGCCGCCAGTTGCCGTTCCCGCTCCTGCGCTGGCAGCGAGGCCAGCAAGGCGGCGGGTGAAAGCATCAGCATCGGCGGTGACATCCTCGGTCTGGATTGGCCCCCCGTCCCGCCCGGTCAGTTCCGACTTGTCGGCGAGGCCAAGCTCGCGCGCCACGATCCCGGCGTTCAGCAGCCCGGCCGCGGCCCCGGCAAACTTCTGCTGCCAGATCACGTCCTCGGCCCATTCCATGACGTCGCGCAGGTCGGGCCGGTCCGTGCGCCATTCGTTCCAGCGGCGATGGCTGACCCCGGGTCGCGAAGGCCTGGACCTCCTGCAGCGGCTGGGCGTCGACCCATTCGAAATAGGCGATGCACGCGGCGCGCAGTTCGTCGGCGGTCGCGAAGATCGGGTTGCGGCCGGGGTCCGTGCGCAGTTCCCAGATGCGGTTCCCGACCGTGAAATGTCCGCGAGCGTCCTTGCCCGTGTGCGATGTGTCGGCCATCTGTGGCGGGTTCTTTCCTTCAGCCCAGGAGCTTGCCGTGCGCCGCTACCTTGCCGTCATTCCGTTCGCTCTGGCCGGTTGCGCGGTCGATCCGCAGGCAGGCGGCATCGTCACATCGTTCAACGGCCAGTCTGTCGAGTTGCAGGCTGCATTCCCGTGGGACGGCAACTTCGCGTCCACGCCGGGGCTGGACCGCAGCGCCCGCGAAGTGTGCCCGAACGCGCGCTGGATAGGGTTCCGCGACGACGGGCAGCAGGCCTACATCACGCACATCTATCGGTGCGAGTAGCCGCCGCCTTTGCCCTTGCCCTTCGGCTTGCGCTTCATGTCAGACCCCCGGAAACGCGAAAGGGGCGCGCATGGCGCACCCCTTCGACAATGCCGAGATGGCACAGTTAGCGTTTACGGTCAAGCGGGCTACAACCCCAAGCGGTCTGCCAGCCTGTTCAGCGCGTCGCACATCAGGGTCAGCCCAACGTAGAACCGCGGCCCCTTGTAGCCGACCTGGGCGACCGATGCGTTGCGAATGCAGACCGATTCCAGCACCGGCCAGTCTGTTTCGGGGATCAGCTTGCGCACGGCATGGAAGCGGCCGATCCGGTCGACCTGCATCGCGGCGATGGCGCCGTGGTCGGGCGTACTGTCGACCTGCACCTTCTTGATCGCCTCGGGGCTGCGCTGCGTCGCCTCCCATGCGGCTGCCAGCGCCTTTCCGGCAGCCATCTGGCGCGCGTCGATCCGGTCCTGCCGGAAATAGTACTCCACCAGGTCGATCCGCCGGGCGCGCTTCACGCCGTTCGGGTTCGGGACTTCCTTCTGCTTGGCTTCGTCCCATTCCATGACGGGCTCGATCACCTTGCGCACGTCCTGCGCCATCGTCCGCGGGCCGCGATCCCATTCGGTCGGCGTGGCAGCGAGGCTGACCGGCTTCGCGCTGCGGCGCTGATTGGACAGCGCGGCCTTCTGGGCCTTCGTCATGCGCTTGGTCATCTGCCACCCCCGAACTGCCGCTGCGCCTCGTTCCGGACCGCCTGCCGCAGCCAGTCGTCGGCGATCTCGGCCGGGTCCAGGATCGCCAGCCCAAGCTCGCGCCATGCCCTTCGGCGAAGCTCTGCCATGACTGCCGCGCGCTGCGCTGGCGTCGGCCGCGGCGGCTCGCCCAGCGCGTAGATGCGGGACCGGGCGTAGGTCATAGCCCGGCCTCCTCTGCCAGGATCAGCGTCGTCAGATCCCGCAACCGCCGGTCTGCGTCGCGCAGGGCTCGGGTGTCGCAGCGCAGCGCAAGGCGGCGACGCTCGGCCAGCAGGTCGGAATGCCTAGCGCGCAGTTCGTCGACGACGGTCAGAACAAGGACGAATTGCGACATTTCGTGTCGCTTTTCGGCCTGCACATGATGGATTGGCGAGAAACCCGGATGCGTCAGCATCATTCCAACACCTGCGGCATGCGCTTCACGCTGAACCCGGCCGCCAGCAGGATCGCCTCGGCCTGTTCGCGCGTCACCCGTTCGCGCGGTTGGTCGACCCGCGGCGAGTGTCGCCAAGCCGTCGCCTGGTGCCGCAGCGCGGCTTCGCGCCGGGCGATGGTGATCTCGTGGACGATGTGCCCTTCGTTCGGCGTCCGGTTCGGGTTGGCGATGATCGCTGCCCGGCACGCGGCCTGGATTTCGTCCAGCGGGTAGTCCTGCAGGGCGTCCATCCAGTCGATCAGCAGGCGGTCATGGGCGGCCGATCCGCGGTCGCGTTCCCATCCGAAGCGGTCCAGCTTCTTCGCCATGACCTCAAGCTCAAGCGCGACCAGTGCCCTGTGACGGGCCAAGTCCTGCGAGGCGAGCGATTTGCTCAAGGGCAGGGTCAGCCCGGTTGCCGGGTCGCGGGGCAGGTCCTGATGGGGGGCGAGGGCGTGGGTCATAGCTGCCTTCCATGAGCTTTGCGAATGCGGATTGCCGGGTGAGGAAGTCGAAGTCCGCGCGCCAACCGCGGTCGTTCTGGCCTGTCAGCAGGGGGGAAGCTCGGGCCTTGGCGAGGGCGTCGCGCCAGCCGGGGACGCCGGCGCATTCGGCGAGGCGGGCCTTGAGGGCGGCGCGTCGTGCCTTGCTGACGATCTGGACGATGGGCCAGCCGACCACCTTCGCGACGTCGTTGTAGGCCTGGACCGCCTCGGCGATCTCGTCGACCGCGGGCGACAAGGAACCTTTAGGTTCCTCTCTTATACTCTTCTCTTCTCTTCTCTTCTCTGGGATGGCTTCAAGCGGGATATGCTTGTCTGGCAAGCCATTGTTTTCCCTATCGATCGACTCCCGTTCGCGACGGGTTCGCTGTGCTTTCGCGCGCGCTTCACCAGTGTTTCGCGCTTGTTTCGCCTCTCTTTTTGCGCGCGAATTGGTGATGAACTCGCCGTCAACCTCGATCTTGCCAAGCTCGATAAGCCGGTCTGTCAGCGACCGCGCAAGCCTCACGCTGCACCCCATCAGGCCCGCAAGGTGCCGGTCGTCGCGACGTGTTCCGCCGCCGCGGGAATAGAACAGGTCGATCAGAACGGCGTAGGTGCCGATCAACTCGGGCGACATGCCCTGCACCCCGTTCAGGAAGTCCACGGGGTCGCGCTTGTACCAGTCCATCCCACGGCCACTCATCGCGTGGCCTTCCCGATTGCCTGCGCCAGCGCCTCGCGCAGGGCCTGCCCTTCGGTCGACTTGGTGGCGGTGCAGGGGCAGGCGGCGAGGGCCACGCGCAGGTCATGGGCGCGGTCGCGGTGCAGGCGGATCACCACCTGGTCGCCGTCGCGGCTGACGGTGCCGAGAATGGGCGCGACGGGTTCCACGGCGACTACTCGGCCGCCACCGTGGAAAACAGCGTATCCTGCGATGCCTCAGCCTCTGACAGAAAGCGCGCGGCCTGCGTCACCCGGATTGCTGTAGAGCGTCAGGCACCGCTCAATCACATCCAGTTGCAGCGGGCAGATGTGCCGCTCATCCTCTTGCCCGCGCGCCTGCCGCCCATTCAAGACGTGCCCTTGGCGGACCGTCATCCACACCGGCGAGGCAAGCTCCTGCCACATCTCGACAGGCAAATCGGCGGGCTCGTGTGTGATCGGCTGAGGGTTCGGCTCATCCTTGCGGAAGAAAAGCATATAGTCGGGCATTCCGACCCGGCTCATGGCGCTGTCTTTCTTGAGCTGCTTGTAGAGCAAGCCCAGCGCCTTCGTGCGCTGCATCTCGACCACGGGGTCTTTCCAGATCGTGCAGCGGGCGTGATAGACAAAGCCCGCCGCCTGATGTGCATGGATCAAGTCGCCGGAAAAGTCGTGAAGCCCGATGAACCCGTCCCGGCCCTTGCGCGACGGCAGATCAGTGCAGTGAACGCACACGATCCGGCCCGGCTTCATGGCCTTGAACAGCCCTTCCGCGAAATAGCGATAGTGCCGCATGAACTCGTCATGCGAGCCGCAGTTGCCCATGTCCCGCTCGCTGTCCGAATAGACGAATAGGTCAGAGAACGGCGGCGAGAAAATCGCGCAGTCGATTGTCCCCTCTGGCATTGCGTGCATGACCTCCACCGTGTCGGCGAGGTAGACGGCCCAATTCTGGCCTTGGTATTCAGGCTGCATTCGATCCTCCTGCGAATGGGGGCAACACGATTTCCGGTGCCCTTGTGTATGCCTTGCGGCTGCTTGTCTTTTGCGCGGCGTTCATGGCCTCGGACATGGCGCGCTTCATGCGGTCATGATCTGCGGCCTTGCGCTGGACGTTGCGCCA
>JALORM010000020.1 GCA_025458985.1 Paracoccaceae bacterium
AGCCCGTCGCCCACCATCAGCACCTTGCGGCCCTCGGCCTTCAACCGCTCGACGTAGGCGGCCTTTTCTTCCGGCAGGACGCCCGAGCGGACGTGGTCGATCCCGAGGCGCGCGGCCAGCTGGGCCACCGGCGCATCGGCGTCGCCCGACAACAGGTGCAGCACCACCCCCCGCGCCCGCAGCGCGGCGACAAGCTCTTCCGCGCCGGCGCGAGGCCGGTCGGCGAAGGTGAACTGTGCCGCCGGGCCGTCGCCCAGCCTCAGCCAGGCGGCGGTCGCGTCGCCGCCCCGCGCACCGACCCAGTCCGCCCGGCCCAGCCGCAGCCGCTGGCCGCGGAACGTGCCTTCGACACCGTGGCCGGGCACCTCGACGATGGTTTCGACATCCGCCGGGCAAACGCCCGCGCTGCGGCAGGCCTCGACCAGCGCGCGGGCCAGCGGATGCGCCGATCCCTGCGCCAGCGCCAGCGCCAGTTCCCGGACGCGCTGCGGGTGATCGCCGAGGTTTGTGGGCTCGGGGCGGCCCAGCGTCAGCGTGCCGGTCTTGTCGAAGACGACCGTATCGACCTCGGCCAGACGCTCCAGTGCGGTGCCGTCCTTGACAAGAAGGCCCTTGCGGAAGAGCCGCCCCGAGGCCGTGGTCAGCACCACCGGCACGGCAAGCCCCAATGCGCAGGGGCATGTGATGATGAGGACGGCGGCCGCGACGTTCAGCGACAGCCGGAGGTCGGCCGTGACCCAGTACCACCCGAGGAAGCTGAGAAAGGCGGTGGTGTGCACGAACGGCGTGTAGAACCGCACCGCCCGGTCGCTGATCGACCGGAAGCGCCCGCGCCCGGCCTCGGCCACGGCGACAAGGTCGGCGATGCGGTGCAGCGCGCTGTCCCTGCCGGCGGCCGTCACCCGCAGCGTCAGAGGGCCGGTCAGGTTGACCTCGCCCGCCATCAGCGGCGAGCCCGGTCCCGCGAAGGCCGGCAGCGTCTCGCCCGTCAGCAGCGACCGGTCGATTTCGCTCTCGCCGCCTTCGACGATGCCGTCGGCCGGGACGCGGGCACCCGGCAGCACGCGGACGATGTCGCCGGGGTGCAGGTCGGCCACGGCGACCACCGCCTCGCCCGTGGCCGCGACACGCAGAGCGCGCGGCACTTCCAGCGCGGCAAGCTCGCGCGCGGCCGACCGGGCGGCGGCACGGGTCCGGTGGTCGAGATAGCGGCCGACCAGCAGGAAGAAGGTCAGCATCACGACCGCATCGAAATAGGCGTGCTTGCCGGAATGGATCGTCTCGAACAGCGAGACGGTCGAGGCCAGCACCAGCGCCAGCGAGATCGGCACGTCCATGTTGGCGCGCAGATGCCGCAGTGCGCCCCAGGCCGACCTGAAGAAGGGCTGGCCCGAGAAGATGACCGTGGGCAGCGCGATGGCGCCCGAGATCCAGTGGAACAGGTCGCGCGTGGCGTCCTCGGCCCCAGACCAGACCGCAACTGACAAGAGCATTACGTTCATCATCGCGAAGAACGCCACGGCCAGGCGCATCAGGAGGTCGCGCCCTTCGGCGTCGGTGTCGGTCGCGCCGAGCATCCCGGCGTCGAGCTCGTGCGCCTGGTAGCCAAGCCGGCCGACCTCGGGGATCAGCTGGGCGGCGGTGACCCAGGGCTCGGCCTCGACGCTCACGCGGCGGAGGGTGAGGTTCATGCGCGCCGACCGCACCCCCGGAAACTTGGAAAGGCCCCTCTCGATCGTCGAGATGCAGGCGGCGCAATGCGCGCCGGGCACCGACAGAAGAAGCCGCGCCGGCTCGGCCGCCTGTGCAGCGCGGGCGACCTCGGCCGCCGCGGGTGCGGCGACGCAGGCAGGACAGGCCGAGACGGCGGTCATCACCGCACCGAAAGCGAGACGCGCTGGCGGAAGGTGGTTCCGTCCTCGGCCAGGGCGCTGAGGTGCAGGACCCACTGGCCGCGCGCCACCTCGACCGGCGCTTCGAACGCGCCCGCCCCGACAGCGACAAAGCCCGGGATCTGGTCGTCGACGGTAGTCGTTGCCCTGCCAAGCAGCCCCTCGACCCGAGCGACCTTCGCCGGCCTGCCGTCGGCGCCGGCGAACGCCACGCTCAGGATGCCGCCGTCGACGTGCGTCTCGGCGGTCCAGCCCAGAGCCTCCTGCGCCCGGCGGTCGGCCTCGAACCGCTGGCTGGCAACGTAGCCGTTGCGAACCTCGATCCCGGGGAAGGTGGCGACCGCCTGCCACGCGAGGATCAGGTTGACCCCGATGATGATTGCGAAGGCGCCGGCGGTGATGAGGAACACATGGCGTCCGGTCAGCTCGCGCGTCATTGCTCGCCCTTTCCGTTGAAGGTGGTGTCCCGATAGGCCCGGTCGGTGCTTTGCAGGTCCTCGACCCAGAGCCTGAGTTCGGTGCGGTGGGCCTCGGCTGCGGGCGCGCCGGGCGGGGCCACGACATAGACCCGCTGCAGAACCATCTCGTTGGCCGGCACATCGACCACCAGCTCGTCGGTTCCTTCCAGCTGGATGCGCAGCAGCGCGTCCGAGGTCAGCGACAGGTGGAACCGGCGGTCGTCGAGGTTCATGTTGCGCAGCCGCACGTCGTAGGTGTTGCGGATCGACCCGTCCGACAGGGTGACGAAGGTGGGATTGCGCACCGGCGCCACGGTCATGTCGATCTCCTGCCGGAGGAACAGCGCAACGACAAGCGCGATGCCCACCGCCGAATAGAGCGTGGTGTAGAGCAGCGTGCGCGGTCGGAAGATGTGCTTCCAGATGTTGCGGGCGGCAAGTCCCTGGCGCTCGCGCGTCTCGTCCGACAGGGCGATGTAGTCGACCAGGCCCCGCGGCTTGCCGATCTTGGCCATGACGTCGTCGCAGGCGTCGATGCAGAGCGCGCAGGTGATGCAGGCCAGCTGCTGGCCGTTGCGGATGTCGATGCCCATCGGGCAGACGTTCACGCAGGCCTTGCAGTCGATGCAGTCGCCGGCGCCCTCGGTGCCGAGCTTGCCGCGCGGCTCGCCCCGCCAGTCGCGGTAGGCGACGGTGATCGTCTCTTCGTCCATCATCGCGGCCTGCACCCGCGGCCAGGGGCAGGCATAGATGCAGATCTGCTCGCGGAAGAAGCCGCCGAAGAGGAACGTCGTCGCCGTCAGCACGCCGATCGTGGTGTAGGCGACGGGGTGGGCGTTGAACGTCACGAGGTCGCGCAGCAGTGTCGGCGCATCGGTGAAGTAGAACACCCAGGCCCCGCCCGTCGCCACCGCGATCAGCAGCCAGACGGCCCACTTGGTCAGCCGCAGGCGGGTCTTCCGCGCGTCCCATTTCTGGTGCCAGAGCCGGACGCGGGCGTTGCGGTCGCCCTCGATCCAGCGCTCGACCAGGATGTAGAGGTCGGTCCAGACCGTCTGCGGGCAGGCGTAGCCGCACCAGACGCGGCCGAGCGCCGAGGTGAAAAGAAAGAGGCCGAGACCGGCCATGATCAGAAGGCCCGCCACGAAGTAGAACTCGTGCGGCCAGATCTCGACCATGAAGAAGAAGAAACGCCGGTTGGCCAAGTCAACCAGGACAGCCTGGTCGGGGAGGTTCGGCCCCCGATCCCATCGGATCCAGGGGGTGATGTAGTAGATCCCGAGCGTGATGCCCATGATCCACCACTTGAGATTCCGGAACGCCCCGCTCACGCGGCGCGGAAAGACCGGCTCGCGGGCGGCATAGAGTTGCGGCTCTGGGGTGTCGGCCGTTGACACGGGGCTGACTCCGATTGTCCTGTTGCGCGGATTGGGTGTGGCATGGCCGGGGACGCGGTCGCCTTGACCTGCATCAACCCCGCGCCACCTTGCGGGAAATGCACGGCCCCGGCTCCTCCTGGAAACGCGCGAACAGGACGGAGGGCCGGGGCCGCTCTGCCGGCGGGTCGCCCCGCCGGTAGCCTTGTCAGTCGTCGATCACTCGAGCGTCTCGCCGCCGCCAAGCCCGTGGACATAGGTGGCAACTGCCCGGATCTCGGCCTCGGTCAGGCGCTGGGTCCATGGCGGCATGACGCCGTTGCGCGGTGCGACGATCTGGGACGTGATGGCCTCGCGAGAGCCGCCATAGAGCCAGATCGCGTCGCCGAGGTTCGGGGCGCCGAGGTCGCGCATCCCCTCGCCCGCGTCGCCGTGGCACGAGGCGCAGTTGTCGAGGAAAAGCGTCTCGCCCGCCGCGGCCAGCGCCGCGTCGTGTTCCTGCCCAGACAGGGACAGGACGTAGTCGGCGGTTTGCGCGATCTCTTCCTCGGACAGCACGTCCGCGAAGGCGGGCATCTCGGAGAAACGTGCATCGGGGTCCAGATCGTTGCGGATGCCGTGGCTGACCGTCGTGTGGATCGCCTCGATGTCGCCACCCCAAAGCCAGTCGTCGTCCAGCAGGTTCGGATAGCCCGAAGCCTGCACCCCGGCCGCGCCTGCGCCGTGGCACTGCGAGCAGTTGGTGCGGAACACGGCCGCACCGGCGTTCAGCGCGAACTGGTTCAGTTCGGGATCCGTCGCGATGGCGGTCAGTTCGGCATCGACCAGCCGCTGCTCGATCGACGCGTTTGCGGTTTCGACCCGCGTGATCTCGGTCGCCACCTCGGCGCGCGTGGAATAGCCCAAGAGCCCCGGCGTGGCCTGGCTGATCAGCGGCCAGGCAGGGTAGGCGATGGTGTAGGCCACACCCCAGATGATGGTCAGATAGAAGGTCCAGAGCCACCAGCGCGGCAGCGGGTTGTTGAACTCTTCAAGGTCTTCGTCCCAGACGTGGCCGGTTGTCTCGACCTGCCCGTCCTTGGGCGTGTTGGGGGAACTCATGTCCGCGCCTCCTGTTCGTCGGCTCCAGCCGGGGCGGGTTTGTCATCATGGCGGAACGGGATCCCGGCGGCGTCCCTGTGCGTCTCGGACGATCCCGGGCGGAAGGCCCAGAGGATCACGCCGAGGAAGAACAGGAACAGCACCAGCAGCGCCCAGCTGTCCGCGAACTGCCTGAGGAAGGTGTAGGTCTCCATCACCCGCCCCCTATCGGCTCGCCACGGCTTCGAAGGTCGAGAAGTCGACCAGCGTACCCAGCATCTGCAGGTAGGCGATGAGGGCATCCA
Organism: Paracoccaceae bacterium; assembly: GCA_025458985.1. GTDB lineage: Bacteria > Pseudomonadota > Alphaproteobacteria > Rhodobacterales > Rhodobacteraceae > JALORM01. Next base: position 5,112 of record JALORM010000020.1, read on the forward strand.
TCTCGGACACGCCCGGCTCGCGGTCGAAGTTGCGGACCTGTGCCTTGGGGTAGCGCGCCAGGAGCCCGTCGGTATCGCCGAACGGGTCGATCTGCGCGCGGAAATCGGCGTCGGCCTCGGCGATCATCTCCTCGGTGTAGGGCACGCCCAGGATCGCGTGGGTCGACATCAGTTCGCCGATGTAGCCCGGCTCGATCTTCCGGTCGCGCAGGAAGCCGTATTTCGGCATCACGCTTTCCGGCACCACCGACTGCGGGTCGATCAGGTGGTCGACGTGCCACTCGTCCGAGTACCGGCCGCCCACCCGGGCCAGGTCCGGCCCGGTGCGCTTCGATCCCCACTGGAACGGCCGGTCGTACTTCGATTCGGCCGCCAGGCTGTAGTGCCCGTAGCGTTCGACCTCGTCGCGCATGGGGCGGATCATCTGGCTGTGGCAGACGTAGCAGCCCTCGCGGACGTAGATCTCGCGCCCGGCGAGCTCCAGCGGAGAGTAGGGGCGCATCCCTTCGACATCCTCGATCGTGTTCTCGAGGTAGAAGAGCGGCGCGATCTGGACGATGCCTCCGATGGTCACCACGAGGAAGGCGAAGACCAGAAGAAGCGTCGCGTTGGTTTCGAGGATCTTGTGCTTGGCAAGAATGGACATGGCTTGGCCCCTTACTCGGCCGGGACCGCGACGGGCGCCTTGGCAGGCGAGGCCTTCACGGTCATCCAGAGGTTCCAGCACATGATCACGGCACCCGAGAGGAACAGTACCCCACCCAGAGCCCGGACCACGTACATCGGGAATTTCGCGCTGACGGTGTCGGCGAAGGCATTCACGAGGAAGCCGTTCGCGTCGACCTCACGCCACATCAGGCCTTCCATGATGCCCGTGACCCACATCGAGGACGCGTAGAGCACGATCCCGATGGTGGCGAGCCAGAAGTGCCAGCTGACAAGGCTGAGCGAGTAGAGACGCTCGCGGTTCCAGAGCCTCGGCACGAGGAAGTAGAGCGCGCCGAAGGTGATCATCCCGTTCCATCCGAGCGCGCCGGAATGGACGTGGCCGATGGTCCAGTCGGTGTAGTGCGACAGCGAGTTGACCGCGCGGATCGACATCATCGGGCCTTCGAAGGTCGACATCCCGTAGAAGCCGATCGAGATCACCATCATCCGGATGATCGGGTCGGTCCTGAGCTTGTCCCAGGCGCCCGAGAGCGTCATCAGGCCGTTGATCATGCCGCCCCAGGAGGGCATCCACAGGATCACCGAGAACACCATGCCCAGCGTCGAGGCCCAGTCGGGCAGCGCGGTGTAGTGCAGGTGGTGGGGGCCGGCCCAGATGTAGAGGAAGATCAGCGCCCAGAAGTGGATGATCGACAGCTTGTAGCTGAACACGGGCCGTTCGGCCTGCTTCGGCACGAAGTAGTACATCATCCCCAGGAAGCCCGCGGTCAGGAAGAAGCCCACAGCGTTGTGGCCGTACCACCACTGCACCATCGCGTCCTGCACCCCGGCGAAGACGCCGACCGAGCGCGAGCCGAAGATCGAGACGGGGATGGCGAGGTTGTTGACGACATGGAGCATCGCCACGGTGACGATGAAGCTCAGCAGGAACCAGTTCGCCACGTAGATGTGGGGTTCCTTGCGCTTGAGGATCGTGCCGAGGAACACCGCAAGGAAGGCAACCCAGACCACGGTCAGCCAGAGGTCCACGTACCACTCGGGCTCGGCGTATTCCTTGGACTGCGTGCCGCCCAGAAGGTAGCCGGTCGCCGCCAGCACGATGAAGAGCTGGTAGCCCCAGAACACGAACCAGGCGAGGTTGCCGCCCCAGAGACGTGCCGCGGTGGTCCGCTGGACGATGTAGAAGGTCGACATCAGGAGGGCGTTGCCTCCGAAGGCGAAGATCACGGCCGAGGTGTGCAGCGGCCTCAGCTTGCCGAAGTTCGCGTAGCCCTGCGCCCATTCGAAGTTGAGCCCGGGATAGGCCAGCTGGAAGGCGATAACGACGCCCACGAGGAAGCCCACCACGCCCCAGAACGAGGTGGCGATGACCCCGGCCCGGACCGGCCCGTCCATGTACCCGGTATCGGGAACGCCAACCGGCTCATCGGCGCGGCGCACCTGCCAGAGGAAAAGGCCGCCGGCCACCAGCATCACGATCACCATGTGAACCTGGTAGGCCAGGTCGCGGCCGAAGCTGGCGGCAATCGCGGCAAGCACCACGATTACGCCAAGGACGGCTATCCTGACGTAATTCCACATTGTCTGAGTCCCTTCGTCCTGTTCCGGAACGGACGTCTCCCGCGCCCGGTCGCGGTTTCTCACGCTGGCTCTATGACCCGGCGGGCCCGCAATCAGCCTTGATCCATGTCAAAGGTTGCGGTGCCGCCGTTTGAGCAAGGTCAAGGCGGCGCCCGACGCCGCGCCTAGGCTGATCCCCCTACAGGGCGAAAGGAGTGGCACCGATGGCCTACAAGAGCATCCTCACGATCGTGACAAGCCCCGATCAGCTGTCGCAATCGCTTGATCCCGCGATCGCCGTGGCGCGTCGGGAGGGCGCGCATCTCGATGTCCTCTGCCTCGGGATCGACCGGACGCAGACCGGTTTCTACTACGCCGGCGCCAACGCGATGATCCTGCAGGAATCGCTGAACCGTGCGAACGCAGAGGCCGAGGCGACCGCAAAGGCCGTTTCCGCACGGATGCAGAAGGAAGACATTCCCTGGGGCAGCGACAGCGCGGTGGCGCAGGTCGCCGGTGTCGCGCACCTGGTGGCGGACTGGGCGCGCTATGCCGATCTGGTGGTCCTGCCGCGGCCCTACGGCGAGGGTCGCGGGATCGAGGACGAAGCGATCCTGGAGGCGGCGCTGTTCGAGGGCCATGCGCCTGTGCTGGTCGTGCCGCCCGCCGGTCTCGGCAAGGACTTCGGACACCGCATCGTCGTGGCCTGGAACGAAAGCCCCGAGGCGCTGTCCGCCGTGCGCAAGGCAATGCCGCTGCTGACCCGCGCGGCCCTGGTCGACATCGTCGTCGTCGACCCGCCGCAGCATGGACCGGAACGGTCCGATCCCGGCGGGCGCCTGAGCCAGGCCATCGCGCGCCACGGCTGCCGGGCCGAGGTTTCGGTGCTGGCCAAGACGATGCCGCGGGTGTCGGACGTGATTCGCCGTCACATCATGGACCGCGCCGCGGACATGGTGGTGATGGGCGCCTACGGGCATTCCCGGTTCCGCGAGGCGATCCTGGGCGGCGCCACGCGCAACATGCTGGAAGGCTGCGAGGTGCCGGTCCTGCTGGCGCACTAGGCGCCGACGCGGGCGCCTGCCGGAATCGTCGGAGGGGCGGCGTTGAGCCGCTCCACCGCAAAGCCGGCGGCCGCCCTGTAGTCGGCCAGAAAGGCCGCGCGCTCGGCCGCGGGGATCACCTCGTCGATATGCGTGAACGCGCCGCCGCATCGCCGCTCGACAAGGTCCAGCAGGCCGAAGGGCCCTGCCTCGCGGTTGCGCAGGACAAGCGCCGAGACGGGACCACAGAGCCGCGCGTCATAGGCGGCCAGGGCCGCTGGCGTGACGCCGTGTTCGATGAGGCAGGCACCCAGCACCCTTCCGTCGACGATGGCCTGGCCGGCGCCGTTCGATCCGGTCGGGTACATGACGTGCGCCGCGTCACCCAGAAGCGCCACCCGGCCCTCGACCCAGGTCGGCACCGGGTCGCGGTCGATCATCGGGTATTCGTAGATCGCCGCCGCAGAGCCGATCAGTGCCGGCACGTCCAGCCAGTCGAACCGCCAGTCGCCGAACTGCGCCAGCACCTTCGCGGCCGGTACAGCCCGCGTCCAGTCGCCGGTGTCGGTGCCGTCCGCAGGGTCGACCGTGATCTCGGCGATCCAGTTGATCGTGGCCAGCCCAGTGGCAGGATCGGGTGCCGAGATCGGGTAGACGATCAGACGCTGGCGGCTTGACCCCAGACCGATGAACGAGGCGCCGGTGCGGACCGGGCGGCCCCGCGCGGTACCGCGCCACAGGATCGCCCCGCCCCAGTGCACCGGCGCCTGCCCGGGGTGCATCTGCGCGCGCACCGCCGAATGCAGCCCGTCGGCGCCGACAAGCAGCGCGCCGGCCACTTCGTCGCGTGCCCCGTCGCGGCGCACGACCAGCGCCACAGCCCGGTCGGCCTCGGTCCGGTAGCCCGCCACGCGCGCGCCGGTCCTGACGGCACCGGCGCCCAGCCGTTCCTGAACCTTGCGCAGGAGCAGCATCTGCAACTGCCCGCGGTGGACGGAAAACTGCGGCCAGCGATATCCCGCCCCGCGTCCCCGCGGCTCGGCGTGGATTTCGCGCCCGTTGCGGCCGACGAGCGCCCATTCCTGCGTGGCGACCCCGATCGCCGCCAGCTCGGACTCGGCGATGCCGAGGTCGAACAGTTCGCGCACGGCGTTGGGCTGCAGGTTGATGCCGACGCCAAGCGGCCGCGGCTCGGCGACCGATTCCAGCACCGTGCACCCCACGCCGATCTGGTGAAGCGTCAGCGCAAGCGCCAGCCCGCCGATCCCGCCCCCGGCGATCACGACATTGCGCGGGTCCATCGGCGCGGCCTCCCCGGCGGGCTCAGATCAGATGACCGCCGTCGGTGTCGTCGCCGGTCTCTTCCAGCAGGCGCGCGAAGTCCGGCACCATGATCCCGCGCTTGCCCTCCAGCTCGATCACCCCCTCGCTCTTGAGCGACGAGACCTGCCGGCTCACCGTCTCGAGCGTGAGTCCGAGGTAGTCGGCCATCGCTTCGCGGGTCAGCGGCAGCTCGAAGGCCACGCGGCCGCGGGCCCGCGCCGGACGCTCGGACGCCTCGCGCCGGGCCATGATCGCCAGCAGGCTTGCGATCTTCTCGCGGGCTGTCTTGCGCCCCAGCAGCAGCATCCACTCCCGCGCGGCGTCGAGTTCGTCGAGCGTCATCTCCAGCAGCCGCGTCGCGATGTGCGGCGTGCGCTCCATCAGGTCCTCGAACGGCTTGCGGCGGAAGCAGCACATCAGGACCGGCGTCACCGCCGTCACGTCGTAGCTGGCCCGATCGCGCCCCGGGCGGCCCACGAAGTCGGACGGCAGCAGAAGGCCTACCATCTGGGTCCTGCCGTCCTCCATGGTCTGGGTCAGCTTGGCAACGCCCGAAACGACCGAGGCGACGAAATCCATCCGGTCGCCGGACCAGACCAGGGTCTGACCCGCCTCGTACGACCGGTAGTACTTGATTTCCTCAAGCCGAAGCAGCTCGTCCGGTTCGCAGCGCGAGCAGACGGCCCGGTGCCGGATCGGGCAATCGCTGCAATCCTTCGAGAAGACGAGTTCCTGTGTGGACATGGCTGCCTTGTCGGTTGATCTCGATCAAAGCCGTTTGGTTCCCTTTGGGGGAAGCCTAAGCGCATGGACAGGATTACACAACTCTCGCGGCTGGGTCTCTTCGACGCGAAGGTGCCACGCTACACCAGCTATCCGCCTGCCACGCGGTTCGGCCCGGCAGTGGATTCCGCCGTCGCGGCCGACTGGGCAAGTGCGATCCGGCCTGGCACGGCGATATCCCTTTATGTCCATGTGCCCTTCTGCAGAAGGCTCTGCTGGTTCTGCGCCTGCCGGACGCAGGGCACCTCGACCGGCGAGCCGGTCGCGGCCTATGTCGAAACGGTCAAGGCCGAGATCGCGCATCTCGCCGCGGTTCTGCCCGAAGGCGTCCAAGTGTCGCGCCTGCATTGGGGCGGCGGAACCCCCACGCTGATGACGCCGGCGCAGATGGCCGACCTGTCGCAGGCGATTCTCGGGCAGTTCACGCTGTCGCCGGGCGCCGAGTTCTCGGTCGAGATCGATCCCAACGAGATCGACGAGGCGCGTCTTGATGCGCTGGCCGCCGCCGGCATGAACCGCGCCTCGATCGGGGTGCAGGACTTCCACCCCGACATCCAGCGCGTCATCGGGCGCGAACAAAGCTACGAGGTCACGCGCGCCGCGGTCGAAGGCATCCGCGCCCGCGGCATCGCCAGCCTCAACGCCGACATCCTGTTCGGCCTGCCGCACCAGAACCGGGCACGCATGGTCGACAGCGTGTCGATGCTTCTGTCGCTGTCGCCGGATCGCGTGGCGCTCTATGGCTATGCACACGTTCCGTGGATGGCCCGCCGGCAGGGGATGATCCCCTCGGACTCGCTGCCCCGCCCCGAAGAGCGGCTGGAACTGTTCGAGGCGGCGCGCAAGCTCTTCGTCTGGGACGGCTACGACGAAATCGGGATTGACCACTTCGCCCGGCCCGAGGACGGGCTGGCTCGCGCCGCCCGCGAGGGGCGGCTGCGGCGGAACTTCCAGGGGTACACGGACGACACCGCGCAGACGCTGATCGGGCTGGGCGCCTCGGCCATCTCGCGTTACCCGCAGGGCTATGCGCAGAACGCCTCGGCCACGGGCGACTACACCAAGCGTGTGCGGGCCGGCGAGCTTGCCACGCACCGCGGGCATGCGTTCAGCGCGGAAGACCTTCTGCGTGGCCGCATGATCGAGGCGCTGATGTGCGACTTCCGCATCGACACGGCCGAGCTGGTGCGTGACTTCGGTGCCGAAAGGGCCGACGTCGGCCGGATGTTCCGCGAGGCGGCCGAGGCCTTCCCTGGCATGGTCCGGGTCGCCGAAACCGGCCTTGAGGTCCCGCCCGAGGCGCGGCCGCTGACGCGGATGATCGCGCGCGCCTTCGACGCCTACGAGATGGCGCCCGCTGGCCATTCCAGCGCGATCTAGCCGCCGCGCGCGGTACGTTCGACCAGATCGAGGATGCGCGGCAGGCAATCCTTCAGCGCGTAGCGCTCTTCGACCGTGCGCCGCGCGGCCAGTCGCAGCGGCGCCAGCCAGCCCCTCGGGGTCAGCCAGGGCGCCGGCCAGAGCCGCCGACCAGCCCGGCACGTCGAAGAAGTCGACGAGCCGCCCGTTCACGCCATCCTCGATCACCTCCTCGACCGGAGGCGTGCGCGATCCGATGACGGCCGCACCCATGCTCATCGCCTCGATCAGCGACCAGCCGAGGACGAAGGGATAGGTCAGGTAGGCATGCACCCGGCTGGCCTGCATCAGTCGGCAGAAGTCGGGGTAGGGCACCCGCCCGGCGAAATGCACCCGCGTGAGGTCAAGCCGCCCCTCCACCTCGCGCAGGAGAACCTCGCGCCAGATCCCACCGTCCTTCGGAGCCGCGCCATAGCTGATCTCGTCGCCGCCGACGATGACGACTTCGGCCTCCGGCCGCGCCTGCAGCACGTCGGGCAGGGCGCGCAGGAAGATGTGCGCCCCGCGATAGGGTTCGATGTTGCGCACCACGAAGGTCAGAAGCTCGTCGCCCGCGCGGAAGCTGCGGCCGCCGGGCAGGGTGAACACTGCGCCCGGGTCGGGGCGCAGCGCATCGGTGTCCACCCCGTCATGGACCACCTCGATCATCTGCCTCAGCGGCGGCGGGAAGGTCGAAGCCTGGAAGCGGGTCGGCGCCAGCGCCGCGGTCGCGTCGAGCATCGACTGCGCGATGTGGCTGCGCATGGCCATCGTCGCGACCGACCGGGGCAGCGAGGGGGTCTGGAATTCAGGGTCGAAGTCCGAATCGAGCCCCGTGGGCGCGTAATAGAACTCGGCATAGGTCAGGATCGGCACGCCGGGCCAGACCGCGGGCAGGTAGAGCATCTCGCCCCAGCCGGGGTGGCCGACGATCACGTCGGGGGTGAAGCCGCGCTCGTCCCTGAGCTTGGCGGCCACCCGCGCGGCGGCGACGCCGCGCTCGGCCATCTGGGCATGGTGCGCGGCGCGCGGGGCGCCGATGCGGGCGATGCCCTCCCGTTCCGGCGGCGTGAACGCATAGCGGGCCGTGAGGCACCCGAAGTCCGCCTTGTTGCGGCCGTCCGTGATGACGGCAAGCTCGTGCCCACGCGCGGCGAGGCCCGGTGCGACGTGCCGGAACTGGCCGGGGAAGTTCTGGTGGACCAGAAGGACCTTCACGCCTGCGCCTGCGCCGCCGGGGAAGACGGCGCGGCCCTGGCGCCCGGGGTCCCGAACGCGGCCGCCATCAGGGTGCGGGTGTAGTCGGTCTGCGGGGCGCGGAAGATGTCGTCCGCCGTGCCTTCCTCGACGATGTCGCCGTTGCGCATGACCATCACGCGGTGGCTCATGGCACGGATCACCTTCAGGTCGTGGCTGATGAACAGGTAGGCCAGCCGGTGCTTGCGCTGGAGCGCGCGCAGCAGGTCGACGATCTGGACCTGCACCGTCATGTCGAGCGCCGAGGTCGGTTCGTCCAGTACCACGAGCCGCGGCTTGAGGATCATCGCGCGGGCGATGGCGATGCGCTGGCGCTGGCCGCCCGAGAACTCGTGCGGGTAGCGGTGCCGCGCGGCGGGGTCGAGGCCGACCTCTGCCATGATCCCCGCCACCATGTCGTCGACGCTCTGGCCGCCCTCGGCGCCGTGGATGCCCAGTCCCTCGGCGATGATCTCGGCCGCCGTCATCCGGGGCGACAGCGAGCCGTAGGGGTCCTGGAACACGATCTGCATGTTGCGACGGAGCGGACGCAGCGCGCGCGACCGCCACCCCTGCACGTCCTGCCCCAGGAAGACCACCGGCCCCTCGGACGAGATCAGCCGCATCAGCGCAAGCGCCAGAGTGGTCTTGCCCGACCCGGATTCGCCCACGATCCCGATCGTCTCGCCCTCGCGCACCTTCAGAGTGGCGGCGTTCACCGCCTTGATATGGCCCACCGTCCGCTTCAGAAGGCCGCGCTGGATCGGGAACCAGACCCTGAGCCGTTCCGTCTCGACCACGACCGGGGCGCCCTCGGGCACGGGGTCGGGCGTGCCCACCGCCTCGGCCGCGAGGAGCTTCCGGGTATAGGGGTGCTGGGGGTTCGCGAAGATTTCGGCCGTCGGGCCTGCCTCGACGATTTCTCCGTCCTTCATCACGCAGACCCGGTCGGCTATGCGCCGCACGATCCCGAGGTCGTGGGTGATGAACAGAAGGCTCATCCCCTCGCTGCGCTTGAGGTCGGCCAGAAGGTCGAGGATCTGCGCCTGGATCGTCACGTC
>JALORM010000341.1 GCA_025458985.1 Paracoccaceae bacterium
CCGTTGCCGCCGCCATCGCCCTTGCCGGCCCAGGCCGCATCGACGGACAGCAGAGACACCGAGGCGGTCGCGACGGCGATCGGTGCGAGGGCGATCGCCGCGGCGCTGACCGCTCCGGCGAGTGTTCTGATGGTGTTGCGCATGGTTCGAATCTCCGGACAACGAATCTAGCGGGCTGTGTTCCCGTCCCGATCCACAGAACGCCAGGCGCCGTGAACCCCCGATAAACCCGTTGTTCGACTTCGGTTCACCTTGACCGAAAGCGGCGGCTGTCCGCCCAACGCGCGCGGCCGGCCGGCGGGAAACCCCGCCGACCGGCTGGTCTCGTGTCGGCCCGGACACGCGGGGCCCCGGCCGCAGGCATCGCGCGTCAGGCGGCGCTGCGCGCGGCCAGTTCGGTCACGAAGGCCTGTCGCGAGGCGGCGAAGCACTCCAGAATCGGCCCGATGGCCGGAGATCCTCCTGCCGCAGCGGCCCGTTCCGCCTCCTGGCACATGATGCCGAACGCGCGAAAGCCGAGGTTGAGCGCGCTGCCCTTGAGGAAATGGAGGTCGTCCGAAAGCCTGCCGGCCGCGGCAGCCGCGGGCAGGCGGCCCGTCACCTCGTCCACTTCCTCCAGGAAAAGTTCGACGACCTCGCCGAAATCATGGGGCCCGACTTCGTCCCGAAGCTGGGCAACCCTGTCCCAATCGATCATGTCACACCTTTGCCGGTCCATCCGGCCCCCGGGGATCACGCTAGAAGACAGGCATTAACGCGAGTTTAGCCCCTGCGGCGGCAAACGATCAAAGTTGAGGCTTCATCGCGGGTTAAGACGGCTCGTCCAGAAAGGGCCAAGAGGCGCCGGAAGGAACGACGTGAGAGCGACATCAGGAACCATTCCCCAGATCGGCCAGGATCCCGCGCCAGCGGACCGGCGCCGGCGCGTGCTTGTCGTCGACGACAGCCGGGTACAGCGGCGCATCCTCCTCGCCTCGCTGCAGCGCTGGGGTTACGAGGTCGACGAAGCCGGCAGCGGCAACGAGGCGCTGACCCGCCTTGCCAGCCGGACCTACGACTTCGTGCTCAGCGACTGGATGATGCCGGGCCTGAACGGGCTTGAACTCTGCCGGGCCTTCCGGGCGCTTCCGCGCGAGGGGTACGGCTACTTCATCCTGCTGACCGCGAAGGACGAGAAATCGGAAGTCGCGCAGGGGCTGGAGGTCGGCGCCGACGACTTCCTGGCCAAGCCGGTCAGCGCCGCCGAACTGCATGCCCGCATGATCGCGGGCGAGCGGATCCTGAACATGGAGCGCGAGCTGACCGAGAAGAATCGCCTGGTCAGCGCCACGCTCGACCAGATCAGCAGCCTCTACGCCGCACTCGACCGCGACCTGATCGAGGCGCGGAAGCTGCAGATGACGCTGGTGCGCGAACGCAAGCGCGACTTCGGCACCGCCGAGATCGCCGTGATGCTGCGCCCCTCGGGCCACGTCGGCGGCGACCTCGTGGGGTATTTTCCGCTGTCGGCGCATCGGCTCGCGTTCTTCGCGATCGACGTCTCCGGGCACGGCGTCGCCTCGGCGATGATGGCCGCGCGCCTTGCGGGGATGCTGTCCAGCGCCTCGGCCGCCGGCAGCATCGTCTGGGCGCCGACCTCGTGGAACGGCGCCGAAGCCTGGCCGCCCGAGCGGATCGCCGCCCGCCTGAACCGGATGATCCTCGACGACATCCGCCTCGACCAGTACCTGACCTGCGTCTATGCCGATGCCGACCTGTCGACGGGCCGCGTGTCGCTGGTCCAGGCCGGACACCCACATCCGCTGCTTCTGCGCGCCGACGGCCGGATCGAGACCATCGGGACCGGCGGCCTGCCGGTGGGCCTCGTACCCGACGCAACCTACGACCGGATCGAGCTGACGCTGGAGCCGGGCGACCGGCTGCTCCTGATGTCCGACGGCATCACCGAGGCCGCCGATTCCGCGGGCAACGAACTGGGAGAGCCGGGCGTCCGCGACTTCGTCTCGCGCAATGTGGGCCTGCACGGGCCAACCTTCCTCGAGACCCTTCTCTGGGACGTCGAGGGCTATACCGGCGACAGCGAGGCGCGCGACGACATCTCGGCGGTGCTCTTCGAATACCGCGGGCCGCCCGCCTAGCGAGGCCTGCGCAAAGCCGGGGCGGGGCGCCGTGGGGGCCGCCCGCGCCCCGGCCGTGGGGGCCGGTCCCGTCGGGCCGCGCCCATCGGGATACCGCAGGCGGTGCGGGACGACTTTCTTGCCGGGGCCTTCGCCGCTTTGGGAACAGCACGCCGAACGGCTCGGGGTCACTGCGGACGCTCGCGGACCCCGCCATGGGCGGCCCTCGGGGCCGAAGACCCACTTAGCCCGCACATCGACAGGATCTCCTGCCACGGTCGGTTGCCATCGACTTGCCCCTCCCGTGCGGCCGTCCGTGCCCGACCGCGCGCCCAGACCGGCTTGGCTTGGCAGGACCGTGCGGACGAGGATCCCTCGTCGACCGTTCCTTCCCGGCACTCTGCCTCAGCGCAGCGCCGCGAGGAACCTCCGGTCGCCTTCATTGGCGACAAGCCGCACCGCCGTGTCGAGCGGCGCCCACACGGCGCTGTGCCCGGCCTCGGTCGGCGGACCCAGGCGCAGGATCGGGCGCGCCAGATAGACAGTGCACAGCTTCTCGGCCCAGAGGTCGTATTCCGGCATGTAGGTGAACCGCCGGAACGCCCCCAGCCTGCGGCCGAGCGCGATGGTCCAGCCGGTTTCCTCGTAGACCTCGCGGTGCAGCGCGGCAACCGGCTGCTCGCCCGGGTCGATCCCGCCGCCGGGCAGCTGGTATTCGGGATCGGGCTCTGCCTGGTGGGTCAGAAGCACCTCGCCGCCCGACAGCAACACCGCATAGACACCGGGCCTCCGCACGTAGCTCTGCCCGGCCCTCACCCGTTCCCCGACCCGCCTGATCATGCCTGCCCTGCGCCAGGGACAACCCCCGGCCCTTTGTTCCGCCGCACACGGCGGCCTATATTGCCCGAATGCCAGAGACCGGGGCAGAAGGAAACCGCCGTAGGAACACCATGTCGCTTGGATCGCAGATCGCCTGGGACGATACCGTCCTGCCCTTTCAGCTTGACCGTTCGGACATCCGCGGCCGCGTCGCGCGGCTGGACGGGGTGCTCGACCGCGTGCTTGCGCAGCACGACTACCCGCCCGCCGTCGAGGCGCTGGTGGCCGAGGC
>JALORM010000342.1 GCA_025458985.1 Paracoccaceae bacterium
GGTGTCGCCCGGCGTGGTCTACACGACCTTCCACCACCCCGGCACGCAGGCCAATGTCATCACCACCGACTTCTCGGACTGGGCCACGAACTGCCCGGAGTACAAGGTGACGGCGGTGCAGGTCAGCCCGTCGAACGGCCCGACCGAATGGCAGGAAGACTACGCCGAGCTCAGCCGCCGGTCGCGGCGCATCCTGCCGGCGGCGGAGTAGCGCGGATGCCCGTCGCTCCCGTGCGCAGCACCGCCGGCACCTCGGTCGACCGTCGCCGCGTGATGGCCACGGCCCGGGCGCTGCCCGAGGAAGAGGCTGTCGCCATCGTCTGCAACGGCGCCACGCAGGCCGTCATGATGGCCACGCCCCAGGACCTGCAGGACTTCGCGGTGGGCTTCGCGCTGACCGAGGGCTATGTGGCCGGGGTGCACGAGATCGAGAGCTTCGAGGCGGTCGAACACCCGCACGGGATCGAGGCGCGGCTCTGGATCGACGCCAGCCGCGCCGAGGCGCTGGGCGCGCGGCGCCGCGCCATGGCCGGGCCGGTCGGCTGCGGGCTTTGCGGGATCGAAAGCCTGGAGGAGGCCGCGCGCGCCCTGCCGCGCGTCGCGGCGCCGGCCCTGCGCCTGTCGCGCGACGAGGTGGCGGGCGCGACCGAGGCCCTGCGCGGTCACCAGCCGATCCACGACCAGACCCGCGCCGTTCACGCGGCCGGCTTCCTGCGCCCCGGCGAGGGGATCGTTCTGGCGCGCGAGGACGTGGGCCGGCACAACGCGCTCGACAAGCTGATCGGCGCGCTCGCCCGGGCGGGGATCGACCCCGCCGCCGGCGCCTTCGTCCTGACCAGCCGCGTGTCGGTCGAGATGGTGCAGAAATGCGCCATGGCGGGCTGCCCGGTCCTGGTCGCCGTCTCGGCGCCGACCGCCCATGCCGTGCGCCTGGCGGAAGGCGCGGGCATCACGCTTGCCGCCTTCGCGCGGGGCAGTGGCTTCGACCTATTCACCCATCCCGGACGCATCGCAGGCGGAGAAGCCGATGTCGCATGACAAGCTGGTCCGCATGGCCAACCAGATCGCCACCTTCTTCGAAAGCCAGCCGGGCGAGGACCAGGCCGCACGGGTCGCCGCCCATCTGAAGGACTACTGGGCGCCGGCCATGCGCGCCGAACTGGCCCGCTTCGTCCGTGACGGCGACCCCGGGGTGACGCCGCTGGTCGCGCAGGCGGTGGCGCTGCTGGAGCAGAAGGCGGCCTGACGGTGCGGCTGTTCAGCCCGGCGGAAAGTGCGGCACGATGCGCAGCGCGCGCAGGGCATTGAGGATCACCGCGACGTCGATCGCCTCTTGCAGCAGCGCGCCCTGGACAGGCGACAGATAGCCCAGCGCCGCCGCGATCATCCCCAGGACCGACAGCCCGATCCCCGCGACCACGCTTTCCAGCGCGATCCGCCGGGCGGCGCGGGCGACCGCTATCCCCGGCGCCAGCCGGTCGATCCGGTCGACCAGCAGCACCACATCCGCCGCCTCGGCCGAGGCGGCCGCGCCCCGTGCCCCCATGGCCACGCCGACATCGGCCGCCGCCAGAGCCGGGGCGTCGTTCACCCCGTCGCCCACCATCATCACGGGGCCGTTCTTGCGCTCGGTCAGGACCAGAAGCACCTTGCGGTCCGGCGTGAGCCCGGACCGCACCCCGTCGAGCCCCAGGCCCCGGGTGATGTGCTCGGCCACTTCGGCGCGGTCCCCGGTGGCCATCAGGATGCGCCCGACGCCCAGCCCGCGCAGGTGGCCGAGCGTGGCGCCCACACCCTCGCGCAGCGCATCGGCCATCACGATCCGCCCGGCCAGCCGTCCGTCCACCGCCACCGCGACGAGGAGCGATCCGGCGGCGAGGGCGGGATGCTCGCCCGCGGGGCTGCCGACGCGCCCGCGCACGAACCCCTCGCTGCCGACGAGGATCGCATGGCCGTCGACGATGCCGGCGACGCCCTCGCCCGGCACCTCGGCCACCCCGGAGGGTATGCCAAGCGCCAGCCCGCGCGCCCGGGCTCCGGCGACAAGCGCCTGCGCAACGGGATGCTTCGAAGCCTGGTCGAGCGAGGCCGCAAGCCGCATCACCTCGTCCCCGGGCAGGTCGCCGGTGCTGTCGACGGACACGATCTGCGGGCGTCCATCGGTCAGCGTGCCGGTCTTGTCGAGGATCAGCGTGCGGATGCGCGCCATGGTCTCGAGCGGCCCGGCACCCTTGATCAGCACGCCGAACTGGGCGCTGCGCGACAGGCCCGCCACCAGCGCCACGGGCACCGCCAGGATCAGCGGGCAGGGTGTGGCAACGACCAGTACGGCGACCGCCCGGATCGGGTCGCCGGAGACCCACCAGGCCGCGGCGGCGATGGCGACCGTCACGGCCAGGAAGCCCAGCGACCAGCGGTCGGCCAGCCGCGACATCGGCGCCTTCGACCGCTGCGCCTGTTCGACCAGACGCACGATGCCGGCATAGGTGCTGTCGGCCGCGCGCCGCGTCGCGGTCAGGTCGAAGGCCTCGCCCGCGTTGGTCGCGCCGCTCATCGCTTCGGCCCCGGCGTCAAGCCTGACCGGAAGCGATTCCCCGGTCAGCGCCGAGGTGTCGAGGAAGGCCGCCCCTGCCGCCACCGTCCCGTCGACCGGCACCACGTCGCCCTGCCGGATCAGCAGCCGGTCGCCCGGCGCGATCCGGTCCAGCGGGACGTCCTCGAGCCCGCCGTTCCGGTGGCGGGCGGCCGTTCTGGGCACCCGCGACAGCAGGTCGTGCATCTCGCGCCGTGCACGGCCCTCGGCGAAGGATTCCAGGAACGTCCCTCCCGCGTACATGACCGCGACGACAGCCGCCGCCAGCGTCTCGCCGAAGATCAGCGCGGCCGACATCGACAGCGCCGCCACGATGTCGAGCCCGACCTCGCCCCGGCCGAGGCTGCGGACGATCTCGACCGCAAGCGCGACCAGCGCCGGCACGACCCCTGCCGTCCAGGCAAGCGCCGCAAGGTCCGGCCGGCCGCCGAGATGCAGGGCAAGCCCTGCGGCGAGCCCGGCGCAGGCCAGCGCGAGGACCGCCGTCTTGGCGCCATTGCTGCCCGCGTGATCCACCCCTGCCGCCTCCATTGTCCGGACTGCATCGTGCGCCGGGAAGGCGGGGAACGTCGAGTCCGCAGCCCGGGCCGGGCGGTGCCGGCCTTGGAGGACGGCGTGGGAGGGCGCTCAGCCCA
>JALORM010000021.1 GCA_025458985.1 Paracoccaceae bacterium
CCCTGCATGGTCGACCCCAGCACGATCAGCACCCCCTGCGTGGCGATGAGGCTGAGCCCCCAGGTCGCGATGATCGAGTCGAGCGGGCGTTGGTAGAAGTGGCGCACCACCAGGCGCTCGACCACCAGGCCGATGATGCCGGCGACCAGCGCGCCGCAAAGGATCGCGGCGGGAAGCGGCACGCCCGCGCGGGCGGTGGCCGCCGTCACGTAGGCGCCGCACATGATGAATTCGCCGTGGGCGAGGTTGATGATCCCCATCATCCCGAAGATGACGGCAAGCCCCGCGCAGGAAATGACGAGGAACGCGAAGGCATCCCCGAACTGGTAGGCCATTGCGAAAGCGGTGGCGAGTAGCTCCATCCCGGCGGTTCCCCTGCTTCAATCCCGTCGGAGGCGGCAGACCGGGGCCGTCGTGGCCGGACCCCCGGAAAGAGGCCCGGCCAGAAGGTTCCCCGGAGGCGTCAGTTGCCCGAGGGCGGCGGGTTCGACGGCGTGTACTGCTCGGACGGGTCGTTCTGCGTCAGGTCGCAGCCGGCCTCGCCCAGCCAGTAGGGCGCGATGTTCTCCCAGACTTTCGGGAACGAGATCGAATGGTCCTCCTCGACCTTGGCCAGGTAGATCGTGTGCGACATGTGCTGGCTCTTGGGGTCGAGGCAGACATTGCCCGACGGCCCGTCGAAGCAGACGTCGCCCTTGGCGATCTCGGCGCGCAGCGCCTCGCGGTCGGTCGATCTCTTCGATGTAGTTCGTGGTGACGTACATGTTGGCAAGGCTGGGCGGCGTGAAGCGCTTGTGCTCGTAGCCCTGGCCGACGTTCACCGACGAGGCCATCGGCAGGCCCACATTCGCCGCCGCCGCCTGTTCGTAGTAGGACGCCTGCGCCGCCCCGACGAGCAGGGTCACCACGAAGTCGGGCTTGGCGTTCTGGATGTTCTGGATCGTCTGGCTGAACTGGCTGACGCCCAGCGGGATGAATTCCTCGCCGACCATCGTGCCGCCGTTCTCGGCCACGATGTTGCGCACCCATTCGGCCGAGATCTGGCCGAAGTTGTAGTCGGCCGCGATCGTGTAGACGTTCTTGCCGTAGGTTTCCATCATCCAGGGAATGAGGGTCGAGAACTGCTGTTCGGGCACGGCGCCCGTGACGATCATGTTGGCGTCGCAGACGCCGCCCTCGTACTGGTTGTTGTAGAAGGCCAGCCCGTCGAACTGGTTGACGATGGGCCGGTAGGCCTCGCGCGAGGCCGAGGAGAAGCCGGCGAAGACCACGTCGACCTGGTCCTGCTGCAGCACGCGGCGCATGAATTCCTGGTAGCGGCGGTTGTCGGACTGGGTGTCGTAGATCACCAGCTCGACCGGGCGCCCGGCGATGCCGCCCGCGGCGTTGATCTCGTCGGCGGCAAGCTGGATCGCGTGGACCTTCACGGTCGTCGCCGCGGCGAAGTCGCCGGACTGGTCCTCGAGCACGCCGATCTTGATCGGACCATCCTGCGCCAGCAGCGGCCCCGCGGCGAGCGCGGTGGTGGCGGTGAGGGCGGCAGCCAGAAGTCGGGCCTTTGCCATTCGTGTCATCGTCTAGTACTCCCCATGGTTGGACGGTTTCCTGATTTCTTGCCGGTGCGGCGGGTCATGCCTTGCGCGACAGCCCGGGCCTGGGTGGCGGCGGGGCGGCGGCGCTGCCTGCGCCGAGGATGCCCCGCGCCACTTCCTCGATCGCCACGCGCCGGTTCATCGCCTCCTGCCGAAGCGCCTCGTAGGCGGCTTCCTCGTCGATCCCGCCCGTGGACATCAGGTGCAGGACCGCGCGCGTGACCTCGCGCCGGCCGGACAGGCGCTGGCGCAGGTTCTCCATCTCGCGTTCGTGGCGGCGGCGGCGCTGGTGTCCGTTCACGGCAAGCAGGATCGCGGTGAAGACGCCGGTGGTGCGGATCGGCTTCAGGATGTGGCTGTCGCAGCGGTGCCCGACGACGCGCGCAAGGCGGCTGGGCGCTTCGCTGCCGATCAGCGCGATCACCGGGACGTCGGGCCAGTCCTGCGCCGGACAGGGGCCTGCGATGTCCTCGTCGGCATCGAACAGAAGCAGGTCGCAGGCGGGCGCCCCGACAGGCGGAACGGCATCCGGCAACAAGACGGTCACGCTGAGCCCAAGCCGGCCCAGCACGCTGACCAGCGTCTCGCGGTTCATGTCGTCGCCATGCACGACCAGAGCGTGCAGGCCACGGAAGTTCGAGGTGATCGCGCGCTTCATGTGACCAGCCTCAGATGATCGGGGCGTCGCGCCTCGCCGCGGCCCGCCTGCGGCGCATTCACCCAGACGAGGTAGGGATCGGGCCGAACCGGCTGGGCCTCCTCGAAGATGATCTCGAACGTGCCCGCGGCGGTGGACCGCCCGATGCGCGGGCGCATCTGGCAATGCAGGTTGTCGGGATCGATCTCGACCGGGCCCTGGGGCGCATCGAAGCGAAGGCCGCGCACGGCCTCGCGCACCGCGGCCAGGCCGGTGGCGCCGGCACGCGCCACGGCGCCCACCAGCATGTGGACCGCGATATAGGTCGCTTCGGCATCGGCGCAGGCCTGGCCGAGGTACCCGAACCTGGCGTTCCAGCGTTCGGCAAAACGGGCATTCTGGGGCGAGTCGATGGTCGAGAAGTAGACCGACGACGACAGGTGGCCCTCCGCCGCCGCACCGATGAACGGAAGCTCGACCTCCGACAGGCTGCAGCTTGCGACCGGCAGGTCGCGCGGCTGGTCGAGGCCCGCTCGCTCGGCAGCCTCGCGCAGCAGCCGGAAGAACTGGTACCCCGATTCGCCGATCAGCGTGGTGAACACGAAGTCGGGGCGGTCGCGCACGATCTGCGCCGCGAGCGCGCCGAGGTCGGTTTCGCCCACCGGGAAGTAACGCTCGCCCATCACCGCGCCGCCCGCTTCCATCAGCGCCTCGCGCAGGATGCGGTTGTTCTCCCACGCCCAGACGTAGTTCGACCCGACGAACCAGCCGCGGTTGCCGTGGCGGGCCAGCAGGTGGCGGGCCAGCGGGACGATGTGCTGGTTCGGCGCGGCGCCGGTGTAGATGACGTTGTCGCTGGTTTCGAAACCTTCGTAGTGCGACGGATACCAGAGCAGCCCGTCGTGCTTCTCGAAGACCGGCAGCACTTCCTTGCGGCTGGACGAGGTGTAGCAGCCGAAGACATGGGTCACGCCGTGATCACGCAGAAGCGCAAGGGCGCCGTCTGCATAGGCCGCGGTTACGCCGCCGGGATCGACCGGGACCGGGTCGAGACGCACCGGCGCCGACGGATCCGCGTTCACCTCGTCGATCGCGAGTTCTGCGCCGGCGCGCATGGCAGCGCCGAGCGCGGCATATGACCCCGTTGCCGAGAAGAGCAGGCCGATCCTGAGCGTGTCCCGCGACATACGCACCCCACCAAACAAGAAAGCCCCGCCGGGCGATCACAGATCGCCTGATGGGGCACCATTGCCTGACCGTTGCCGGTCACATCGATTGCGCTGATTTTGTCGCCTCGCCCTTGAGGCACGTGAACGGTCCCCCAGCCCCGTCCCGACTGTCAAGAGAAAAGTTGCTCAGACGATGCTGCGCGGCGGCCCGCGGTATGCAGGGTGCAAATTCCGAAGGCACCGCGGCCGCGGTGCGTCCTGTTCAGGCGGCAGGTTCGGCCAGAGCCGCGCCGACGTGCAGGATGGGGCGTGGCGCCCCAGGCGCACAGACGTGCAGCCGGCCGCTGCCCGCGTTCCGGCCCGCCGCCTCCGGCAACGCTCGCTTCAGGCGGATGCCGCGGCGCGGAAGCGTCCCCTGAAGTGCCCGGGGTGAGCGCACTGTCCGTGCTCGGACCGCAGGGCATGCGTCGCCGGAAGCGCCGGGCAGGCACACGGCCCTAGGCTGCGCCGCTGCCAACTCGCTCCCCTCCGCCGGCGGCCGCTGCCAGCGCCTCGATCTCGGCGATCATCTGGTCGGTCGTGCGCATCCGGCAGTAGTGGCCGTTCATCTGGTCGATCGAGACCGCGTGGCGCCGCTCTTCTTCCGCGGCGCAGGCATCCTCGATCTGGGTAACCATGAAGCCCCGGTCGGCGGCGTCCCGCACCGCGCATTCCACGCACTGGTCGGTGCAGATGCCGTAGATCACGAGGTATTCGATCCCGAGGTTCCGCAGCACGTACTCGATGTTGGTCGAGTTGAAGATGCCGCTGGCGGTCTTGGGGATGACGATGTCGTTCGGTCCGGGCCCGACCGCGTCGATCACCTTCGCCTCCCACGAGCCCTTCGGGAAGAAGAGGTTCGAGATCTTGTGGTCGAGACTGCGGTCGCGGCCGTCGAGGGTGTAGGCCTCGATGGTGGTGTAGATCACCTCGATCCCCGCCCTGCGGGCGGCGGCCTGAAGCCGCTGCTGGTTCGGGATCAGCACGTTCTGGATGCGCTCGAGGAAGTAGCGCTTGCGGGCAAGCGGGCTGCCTTCGCGCATCGCCTCGGCCATCAGCTCGGGCGACCATTCGGCATTCTGCATGTCGACCGAAAGCAGCGCGGTCTTGCGCAGTTCGACCGGGCGCTCGCGGTAGGCGCCGCCAGGCGCATCGACGGGGGGAATAGAGGGAAGCTGCATGTCTGTGCTCCTGATCAGGTCCGGGCTGCGGGGTCGCTGATCCGACGCCGCAGGGTTTCAAGCATGGCCATCCGTCGCGTGGCCTCGCCGCCCAGCGCCTCGACGAGGCGCGCCAGCAGCATGTCCGACGCCGCGAGCGCCGGGACCAGCGTGTCGAGCGGCGAGGTGGTCGCGACCGCGACGGGGATCGTCACTTCGGCGATGTCGGCGATGGGCGACAGGTCCGGGTCGGTGAAGAGCACGATCCCCACGCCGCGCTGCCGGGCCGCCTGGCAGAAGCCGATGGTCTCGGGCGCGTAGCGGCGGAAATCGTAGGCGATGAGCACGTCGCGGCGCGTGAAGTCCGCGATCCGGTCCTCGCGCACCCCCGAGGCGGGCTGGGTCAGCGCGTGAACCTCGCCGCGCAGGGACGACAGCTGGAAGGCGATGTACTGGGCGGCGACGGAACTCCAGCGACCGCCAAGGGTCGAGATGCGCCGGCGGCGGTCGGCGATAAGCTCGGTTGCCGCTTCAATGGCGGCCGCCGAGGCCGCGCTGTCCAGCGCGCCGACCGACCGCGCGAGATCGGCGATCAGCGCGGATTGGGCCGCCGTGCCCCCGGGCGAGGGCGCGGCGCGGTGCCTCTCCATGAGCGCCAGGGGGGAAGCGTCGGCGTCCTGCACCTCGAGCCGGATCGCGCGCTGGAAGTCGGCGAACCTGTCGAACCCCAGGCGGCGGACGAAGCGGGTGACGGTCGGGGGCGACACCTGCGCCTGCCGCGCGATGTCCTCGATGCCGCCAAGCGCGCTGACGGGATAGCGCTCGCAGATCAGGCGGGCGATGCGCCGGGCGCTGGTGGAAAGCTCCGGCAGCTGCGCCTCGATGGTGGTGCGGACGGTCATGGCATGCCTAGCTGCGGCTGGTCTGTTCCGCCGGCCAGAGCCCGTCCGGGCGCCAGACGAGCACCGCGATGATGAGCGCAAGCGATATGGCCTCGCGGTAGGGCAGGAGGGACTGCGGCAGGAAGCCCTGCAGGCAGACCTCGACCGCGCCCACGACGAAGCCGCCGATCACCGCCCCGGTCAGCGACCCCAGACCGCCCAGCACGGTCGCGATGAACGCCTTGAGGACCGGTGCCGCCCCCATCAGCGGATCGACGGACCCGCGCTGCGCCACCCAGAGGACGGCCGCGACGCCGGCCAGGATGCCCGAGACTGCGAAGGCCAGCGCGATCACATGGTTCGCGCGCAGCCCCATGAGCCGCACCACGGGAAAATCCTCGGCCGCGGCACGCATCGCGAGGCCCATCACGGTCCGGCGCAGGAACACCGACAGAAGCACCAGCGACAGGGCGACGGTCAGGATCGAGATGAGGGCGATCACGCCGATGCGAACCGGCCCGAGATCGAGCGTGCCCGACATCCAGGCGGGCAGCACCACCGGCACGGGGCGCGCAGAAATGCCGTTCTGGAACAGGACCTTGATGATTTCGCTGACAGCGAACGAGGTGATGAGCAGGGTTGTGACGTCCGCCCCCCGCATCGCCCGGAAAGCCACGCGTTCCATGCTGACGGCGGCCAGGATCGCCACGGCAAGCCCCAGCGCAACCGCCGCCGCGACCGGCCAGGCGGAGGCGAGCGCGATCCAGATGCCGTAGCCCGCGACCGTCATCACCTCGCCATGGGCGAAGTTGATCAGCCGGACGATGGAGAAGACGACCGCCAGGCCCAGCGCGAGCAGAGCGTAGATCCCGCCCAGGCTGACCGCGTTCACCATCTGCTGGAGGATGAGGTCCATGGTACCCCCTCAGGCCGCGAGGTAGGCGCGGCGGACATGGTCCGAGGCCGCGACTTCGGCGGCGGGACCGGACAGCGCCGCCCGGCCGTTGGCCAGCACGACGGCCTGGTCGGCAATTGCCAGCGACATCGGCACGTTCTGCTCGACCAGAAGGATCGTGAGCCCTTCGGCCTTCAGTCCGGCCACGATGTCGAAGACCCGCTCGACCATCTGCGGGGCGAGGCCGAGCGAGGGTTCGTCCAGCAGCAGCAGGCGCGGACCGGCCATCAGCGCCCGGGCCAGGGCCAGCATCTGCTGTTCGCCGCCCGACAGAAGCCCTGCCTTCTGGTGCCGCCGCTCGGCCAGGACGGGAAAGCGCTCTTCCATTGCCGCGACGCGCCGGCGCCTTTCGGCGGGCGGGGTATGGACGGCCCCGCCGAGCGTGAGGTTCTCGGCCACCGTCAGCCCGGCGAAGAGCCGCCGGCCCTCGGGGACCAGCGCGACCCCGCGCCGCGCCAGCGTCTCGGGCGGCAGGCCGCCGGCGGTCTCTCCGGCGATCTCGATCCGGCCTGCGGCGGGCACGAGACCGGCGATCGCCGCCAGCGTCGAGGTCTTTCCCGCGCCATTGGCGCCAAGCAGCGCCAGGAGCTGGCCTCGGGCCAGCGACAGGTCGAGGCCGCGCACGGCCTCGACCGCGCCGTACCGCACCTTGAGGTCGCGGACGGCCAGCATGGTCACGGCGCGGGCATCGTGGCCGGATCGGCCATCTCGCGCCGGATGATCACCTTCTCGCCGCCCTCGATGCGCGCCAGCACGACCGAGCGCATCGGCATCCGGTCGGTGCCCGCGAAGGTGTAGGACGACATGATCCCCTCGGTCTCGGGCAGCGCGGCCAGAGCCTGACCCACGGCGGCGGCATCGGTCGTGCCGGCAGCCTGCACCGCGGCGTCGATCATGCCCAGGATGTCGCAGCCGTTCACCACGTAGTTGGTGTCGGCGACCTTGCCCGTCGCGGCCTCGAAGCGCGCGTTGAACTCGGCATGGGCGCTGCCGGGGTCGGGATAGCCGCCCGAAGTATGCACGACCCCTTCGACGACCTCGCCCAGTCCCCGCACGGTGGGTGTGTCGAGCACGTCGGCCCCCATGACCGGGATGGTCACGCCCGCACCCCTCAGGGCCTTGATGAAGGCCGGGAAGTCGGGTTCCCAGGCGCTGGTCATGATGACGTCCGGGGGCGGGTTCAGCGCCTGGATCGTGGTCACGATGGCCGAGAAGTCCGGCTGGTTCATGGTGAACGAGGCTTCGCCGACGACCTGTCCGCCATTGGCTTCGAACACGGTCCCGAAGTAGGCGGGTCCGAACTGGGTGTAGGCCGCGTCCGGCGACTTCAGCAGGAAGGCGGTCTTGTAGCCGAGCTCCGCCGCGTAGGCGCCGAGCACCGCGGCCTGCTGGTTGTCGGCCGGGTAGCTGCCGAACACGTACTCTCCGACCGAGGTGAGGATCGGCGCCGTGCCCGCAAAGGTCATCGTCGGAATCTGCGCGGGGCTGGTGATCTGCCCCATCGCCATGGTCGGATCGCCGTCCGGCGGCGCCACGATGAAGTTGACGCCGATATCGACGAATTCCTGCGCGAACTTCACCGCCTCGGAGATCTCGGAGCGCGTGTCGCGCACCTCGAGCCGGATCGGATGCTTGCCGGCGATGCCGCCGCTTGCGTTCATCTCGTCGACGCAGAACTTGAAGCCGTCGTAGGCCGGCTGGCTGAACGGCGCCAGGCCGCCCGAATTGGCCACGGCGACGCCGATCACGTAGTCCTGTGCCAGCGCGCCCGTCGCGGTCGCGGCCGTGACGGCGAGGGCAAGGGCGCCCGCCCTGCGGCAATACCTATCCATGTTGCATTTCCCCTGTTGCGATCGAATGCTCCGCCTCCGTCATGGTCGCCCTCGCCACGCCGGAGGCGCGCGTGCCGAGGTAGGCTTCGATGACACCGGGGTGCCCCTGCACCTCTGCGGGAGTTCCTTCGGCGATCAACTGACCGCGGTTCAGCACGATCACGTGGTTGCAGAGCCCCATGACGAAGCCCAGGTCGTGATCGATCAGCACGATGCCGATGCCGCGATCGGCCGGAAGATCGCGCAGGCGGGTGGCAAGATCGGCCGTCTCTTCGGGGTTCATGCCCGCGGCCGGTTCGTCGAGCAGCAGGAACACCGGGGCCGCAGCCAGCGCGCGGGCGATCTCGAGCCGGCGGCGCGCGCCGTAGGCCAGCGCCGCGGCAGGGCGTGCGGCATCGGAAGCAAGGCCCACGTGCGCCAGTTCCCGCGCGGCGGTCGCGCGGGCCACCGCCGCCGGCAGGCCGCGCGCCAGCGCAGGCACGGCCACGTTCTCTTCGACCGATAGCCCGCCGAACAAGCGGATGTTCTGGAAGCTGCGGGCGATCCCGGCCCGGGCCACCCGTTCCGGTGTGGCATGGGTCAGGTCGGACGACCCCATCGTGATGCGCCCGGACGTGGCCGCGCCGAGGCCGGTCACGGCGTTGACCAGCGTGGACTTGCCTGCGCCGTTGGGGCCGATCAGGCCGGTGATGCGGCCCGCCGGGATCGTCGCCGACACGTCCTGAAGCGCGACGAGGCCGGCGAACTGCTTGCCGAGGCGGTCGATCACGAGCCTTGCACCGCCTGCCCCGGAGACCGGCGCCGGAGGCGGCGGCGCGCGGCGGCGCGGCAGCGGAAAGGGCAGTTCCCGCCGGCCGAACAGCCCGGCCGGCCGGAAGAGCAGAACCGCCAGCATCGCGAGGCTGACCCCGACCGTCGGCAACCCGAACAGCGCAGGCAGCGACACCGGACCCAGGGTGACGCCGCCTTCCAGCCGCTGGAGTCCTTCCTGCAACGCCATGACCAGCGCGGTACCGCCGACCGCTCCGGTGACCGTGCCCATGCCGCCGACGATCATCATGGCAACCAGGCCGAAGACCAGGTCGAAGTAGAAATCCCGCGGCGTGAAGGCGCCGAGCATGTGGCCGTAGAGCGCCCCCGCCATCGCCGCCAGCGCGCCCGACAGCACCCAGGCCCGCAGCCGCATGCGCCCGGGATCGATGCCAAGCGCCCGCGCCGCGGGTTCGTTGTCGCGCGCGGCCCGAAGCATCAGGCCGGTGCGGCCGTCGCGGAAGAGGCGCGCGACCAGCAGGAACCCCGCCGCCGCGGCCGCCGCGATCCAGAGGTCGGTTGTGCGCGGGATGCCCCAGAAGGCCCGGTTGCCGCCGGTCAGGTGCTGCGCCGCCGCCATGACCGTGTAGACGATGATCAGGAATCCCAGCGTTGCGATCGCGCCCGATGCGCCCGAAAGCCGGGCGATCGCCAGCCCCGAACCCAGGGCCAGCGCCGCGCCGACGACCGCGGCCAGCAGCAGCCCCAGGCTGCCCGGCAGCTCGTAGCCGCCCATCCATCCCGGCAGTTCCGGCAGGGACCGGCCGAGCATGGTCGCGGGCATCGTGACCCAGGCCGACACATAGGCGCCGACCAGCATGAAGGCCGTGTGTCCGAAGGAGACGACGCCCGAGGTGCCGCTGAAGACCTGGATCGCAAGGACGGCACAGAGGTTGACGCAGAACAGCGTCGCGGCCCGCTGCCCGGGCAGCCCGAAGACGACCGCCACCGCCAACACGCCCGCCAGGACCACGGCCACCAGCAGCAGCGCCTCGGCCGCGGCCTGCCAGGGATGGGGAACGGTGGCGTCAGTCACTGTCCGAACCGGCTCCGAGTGGGGTCCCCTGCGACTATCGGCGGCGTTCCGGATGTGTCAACCAGTTTTCAATGCAAGGCTGATTGACGAACCTGAAAATTCATGTTCAGACGTTCCGGTGCTGCGCAATTTGGCGATCTGGCCAGAGGGAACGCTGGAATGACAGGGTTGCTCGCCGCCGACGAACCCGATCCCGTCGCGGTCGACCGCCCGGACGCGACAAGCCCCTTCCTGCTGATCGGCGACCACGCCGGAAACCTCGTGCCGCGGGCGCTTGGCGACCTGGGCCTGCAGCGGCCCGACCTCGAGCGCCACATCGGGATCGACATCGGCATCCGTGGCCTTGGCGCCGCGCTGTCCGAGGCGCTCGATGCCACCTTCATCCACCAGCGTTATTCGCGGCTGGTGATCGACTGCAACCGCCCGCCCGACCAGCCGGACGCATTCGCCGAGGTCAGCGACGGCACGCGGGTGCCGGGCAACGCGCACCTTTCCGACGCGGACCGGCAGGCCCGGATCGGGGCGATCTTCGCGCCCTATCACGCGCGTATCGGCGCGACGCTTGACGCGCGGATCGCCCGGGGCGCGCCGCCGCCGATCCTCATAGCGCTGCACAGCTTCACCCGCCACCACGGTGACTATCCGGGCCCGCGGCCCTGGCACATCGGGGTGCTGTGGAACCGCGACGGCCGCCTGGCCCGCCGCCTGATCGACACGCTCTCGGCCGAAGGCGATCTGGTGGTCGGCATCAACGAGCCCTACGGCGTCAGCGACGAGCTCGACTATGCCGTGCCCGTGCACGCCGAAGCGCGGGGGCTTCTCCATGTCGAGGTCGAGGTCCGGCAGGACCTGATCGCTGACGAGGCCGGCCAACGGGCCTGGGCGGCGCGGCTTGCCCGGCTGCTGCCGGTCGCGGCGGACGGCTTCCTGAAGGAGAACGCGCAATGACCGATCCCGCCTTCCTCTTCCTCGGCAACCAGGATCTGAGCGGCATCCTCCGGGGCCGGTCGGTGCCGCACGCGCGCATGTCCGAGGCCATGGCGGGCGGCTTGCCCTGGGTGCCCGCGAACATCACCATCGGGGCGCTCGACACGCTGCCGCCCGACAACCCGTTCGGCCCGATGGGCGAGATCCGCTTTGCGCCGGACCCCGAGGCCATGGTCCGGCTTGGCAGCCATGGCGACGGGCCGGTGTTCGACCTTGCGCTCTGCGACCACCTGACGATGGACTGCGCGCCCTGGCCCTGGTGCCCGCGCCTGGCGCTGAAGGATGCCGTCGCCGCGCTGACGGCGCAGGGCCTGACCATGCGGGCGGCCTTCGAGCACGAATTCACCGTCCACGGGCTGGACCAGCCGGTGCATGTGGCCTTCTCGCTGTCGGCGGGGCGCGTGGTGGCGCCGCTGGCCGACCGCGTGCTTGCCACGCTCGACGCCGCCGGGTTCACGCTGGAGCAGTTCCAGGCCGAATACGGCGCCTCGCAGTTCGAGATCAGCGCCGTTCCCGCCGATCCCCTGACCGCCGCGGACCGCTGCGTGCTGACGCTGGAGACGATCCGCGACACCGCGCGCGGCATGGGGCTGCGGGCAAGTTTCCTGCCCAAGCCCGCCCTCGACCGGGTGGGCAACGGCGTGCATGTCCACTTCTCGCTCTGGCGCGGCGGCCGCAACGTCACCTGCGAGGGCGACTGGCTGACGGCCGACAGCGCGCCCTTCGCGGCGGGGCTTCTGGACGAGGCCGAGGGGCTGATCCCGCTGACCGTGCTTTCGGCCAATTCCTATGCGCGGCTGCGCCCGCACAGCTGGGTCGGCGCCTTCACCGGCATCGGGGTCCGCAACCGCGAGACGATGCTGCGGCTTGTGCCGCGGGCGAGGGCTGCGGACGGCAGCAACCCCGGGGCCTCGATCGAGTACCGTGTGACCGACGCCACGGCCAATCCCTACCTCGTTCTCGCCGCGATCATCCGGGCCGGACTTGGCGGCATCGCCGCGGGCAAGCCCGCCCCGCCCGACGTGGCGCAGGACCCCGCGGACCTGTCCGAGGCCGAGCGTGCGCGGCTGAACCTGCGCCCCCTGCCGCAGTCGATCGGCGCGGCGCTGACGCCGTTGGCCGAGGATCGGGCTCGCGCCTGGCTGGGCGCGCCACTGGCCGGGGCCTATTTCTCGTGCCGCCGCAACGATGCCCGCCACGCCGCAGAGATGTCGTTCGAAGACCTGGCGGCCCGGCTGTCGCTGGTCTACTGACCCCGGCCC